>JBEGNB010000371.1:0-11517 GCA_041182785.1 Bacteroidota bacterium | reverse complement strand
TTCGTACACGGTTCCGATGATGTATTCGAGACCGCTATTCGCAATCAGGTCAGAGCGGCCGCCGAAGAAGCTGCCGTACTTGTATTTATGGTGGATGCCCAAACCGGAATAACTGATCTCGACGACAGTATTGCCCGATGGCTCCGCCGTGTGGACAAGCCCGTGTTTCTGGTTGTCAACAAGGTGGATAACCACAACTCCATGATGGATGCCAACGAATTCTGGTCGCTTGGCTTTGAAAATACCTTCTTCATCGCCTCCATTAGCGGCAGCGGCACCGGCGAGTTGCTCGATGCTGTCACCGAACATATAGAAAATGAGCCCGAACTCGAAACTGAATTGCCAAAATTCGCCATCGTAGGCCGTCCAAATGTGGGTAAGTCCTCGCTGACCAATGCACTCCTCGGTGAGGAACGCAATATCGTCACTCCCATCGCAGGTACAACACGCGACCCCATCCACAGTTACTATAACAAGTACGGAAAAGAATTTATTCTGATTGATACCGCCGGCATTCGAAAGAAAACCAAAGTCGAGGAAGATCTGGAGTTCTACTCCGTCATGCGGGCAATCAGGGCACTTGAGGAAGCCGACGTTTGCCTCCTCATCATTGATGCCACGCAGGGTATCGAAGGTCAGGATATCAACATCCTGGCGCTGGCCCAGAAACGACACAAGGGTATCGTTATCCTGGTGAACAAATGGGATCTGGTCGAAAATAAACAGGCTAACTCGGTGCGCGACTACGAGGCTATCATCAAGAGCCGGATCGCCCCGTTCAATGATGTTCCGGTTGTTTTCATCTCGGCACTCGAAAAGCAGCGTATTTTCCAGGCAGTCGAGGCCGCCATGGAAGTCGTTGAGAACCGGAAGAGACGTATTAAAACCTCCCAGCTCAACGAAGTGCTGCTCGATGTAATCGAACGGACTCCCCCACCCTCCGTTCACGGTCGTTACCCGAAATTCAAATATATCACGCAACTTCCAACCGATTTCCCGGCTTTCGCATTTTTCGTCAATAACCCGAATTATGTGCGTGATTCGTACAAGCAGTTCCTCGAAAATCAAATCAGGAAGCTCTTCAACTTCAAAGGCGCTCCTATTGAAATTTTCATCCGTTCAAAAGATTGATTAACTGCTCATTCCGATAATGTACCGCTTTTTTACACTCGCTACGACCCTTGCAGCCCTCCTGTCGGCCTGCAAGGATACTCCGGAAAAAATTCCTTCCTACATCAGGATCGAACCTTTCGTGGTGAATGCCCAGGGGAATGCATCCTGGCACAAGATTACGGACGGGTGGCTTTATGTGAATGGCGAATATCTTGGAGCTTATACGCTGCCAGCCGAAGTCCCCGTTATTGCGGAGGGCCCGTGCGATATTATTGTGTTCCCGGGCGTCAAGGAAAACGGAATCGCCACATCCCCCAATATTTATCCCAACCTGACCCGTTGGGATGGCAAGGATGTGTTACTTACTCCCGCTCAGACTACCGTCATTCAGCCTTCTACCGTTTACGACCAGCGCACTGTTTTCCCTTTCGGTGCTGGCAGAGGTGATTTCGACGGCGGCTCCAATATTGTCATAGAAAACCGGGATGATGATCCGGATAACGGTTTCTCTATCACTGCCGACAGTGCTTTTTTTGGAAAATGTATCCTGATGCAGGTTGATACCGCTCACCCGCTGCTCGATATCGCCACTGAAAAGGTTATCAATATTCCCGTTACCGGCTCACCGGAAGTATGGGTGGAAATGCACTACAAATGTGACATTCCCTATTTCCTGTACATCGCTTATCCCAACGGTGGCAGTGAGTCCATCCGGGCTGTTTACCAGTTTAATACTTCAGCAAACTGGAACAAGATTTATATCAACCTGACCGAGACTCTGACTGATGTGCAAACGGCTCAGTTCAGACTCTATTTCCGCGCCAGCCTGACCAAGGATGGCGCCGGCAAGTACCCTCAACTCAAAGGTTCTGTCAGAATAGACAATATCAGAATTGCGCACCTCTGAAGCCTGATTGGTACCTATGCTGAAGTTCATCAGAAAACGACACACCCTTTACTACGGTATTGCCGACTTTATCATGGCAATGATCGCATGGGCTCTGTTTTTCCTGTACAGAAAGGATCTGGAAGGCAGCCCTGCTGATCTGTCGGTACTGAGTGACACCAACTTCAGCCTGGGTATCCTTATTATTCCCACTGGCTGGATTCTCCTGTACAGTATCTTTGATCAATACACCGATATTTACAGGATCTCAAGGCTCAATACGCTTGCCAGTACCTTTTTCCTGTCGCTGATCGGGGTCACTTTCCTGTTTTTCAGTCTGATCCTCGACGATGTCGTCACCGATTACCGCACTTACTACCGATCTTTTTTTGCCCTTTTTATGATACACTTCGGGCTAACGGCGGTGTCGAGAATGATTCTGCTCACCCGAGCAAGCAGGAGGCTGAAGGCCGGCAAGGTCACTTTCAACACGCTACTTGTAGGTGGCAATCAGAATGCCCTGGATCTTTTTCTCGACATCACCAGCATGAAAAGGGGACTTGGGAACAAGTTTGTGGGTTTTGTTGACACCAACAGCCGTACACAGGCGCTGAAAGACCATCTCCCGCGACTCGGAAAACTGGAAGACCTGGGTAAAATCATTGAAGATAATGATGTTGAAGAGGTAATTATCGCCATCGAAACCTCCGATCACAACAGACTCCGGGAAATTCTCAATATTTTATTCGACTATAACGACAGGGTACGGGTAAAAATAATCCCCGACATGTATGATATTCTCCTTGGCTCGGTGAAAATGAACCATGTGTACGGTGCTGTTCTCATAGAAATCAAACAGGAACTGATGCCTCGCTGGCAAAGAGCCTTCAAACGCATGCTCGACGTGGTAGCCAGCGCATCTGCCCTGCTTTTACTCTCGCCGCTTCTTTTATATGTAGCCATTCGCGTACGGATGTCCTCACCCGGCCCCATCTTTTTCCGACAGGAACGTATCGGCCTCAACGGAAAGCCCTTTGTCATCTTCAAATTCAGATCCATGTATGTGAACGCGGAGAAAGATGGTCCGCAACTCTCCAAAGAGGGCGATCCGCGCTGCACACCCTGGGGTGCCGTCATGCGCAAATGGCGGCTCGACGAAATCCCCAACTTCTGGAATGTACTCCTCGGAGATATGTCGCTGGTAGGCCCTCGACCCGAACGCGAACACTTTATCGAACAGATTTCGGTTCATAATCCGCATTACAAACAACTGCTCAAGGTGAGACCAGGTATCACCTCCTGGGGACAGGTGAAGTACGGCTACGCCTCCAATGTGGATGAAATGCTTCAGAGACTTCGTTTCGATCTGCTCTACATCGAAAATATGTCGCTCGCACTCGACTTCAAGATTATGTTCTACACGGTTCTGGTGCTGGCGCAAGGCAGGGGAAAATGAAAAAGTCCTCCGGCGAACGATTCAACCTGAACGGTACTCTCTGCGACACGCTACCTGCCTCGCTCGCGCAATTCGGGCGCGCATTTATGTATGGTGATGGCATTTTTGAGTCCATTCGAATGTTCAATAATACTGTCCCGCTCTGGAGTTATCATTACACCAGACTCGCCCAAAGCCTGTCCAAATTATCCATCAATCTGCCTGAAGGGTTCGGAGCCAATGAACTGTTGACTGAAATTCATAAAACCGCCTCCGGCAATTCCAGAATCAGGCTGATGGTTTGGCGTAAAACAGGCGGATTGTATCTCCCCGACCGCGCCGATTCGCTTTTCCTGATTTCTGCCACACCTTCCCCTGACAGTTCGTTCCCCATCCATGAAAGCGGACTTTCTGCCGGACTGTGTGAAAAAATTCAGGTGCCGGTTGACTACTACTCCGGTATCAAATCGCTCAGCGCCCAGCGCTATGTGAACGCAGCCATCGAAGCCCGGGATCGCGGCCTGGATGATGTCATACTGCTAAATTCCCTCGGAAGCGTCTGTGAAAGCAGCAATTCCAGTATTTTCTGGACAGAAAAGCACCAGTATTTCACCATACCCGATGGTTGTGGTCAGGTACACGGGGTCTTTCAACATTTTCTTCGGGATACCATGCATAAATCCGGTATTTCAGTCACAGAAAAACCATGTACCTTTGCCGGCCTTTTACAGGCAGATGAAATTCTGCTCACAAACGCTGTAGCCGGTATCAGGTGGGTCCGACAAATTGACGGAAAACTTAAAACCGGCACAACTGCCCGATGGCTAACCGGGCTCGTCAACAGAGAACTGTCGTTGTAATACCTTAATACTCACCCCCGTATCGAATATAATGTTCAATAAACGCAATGCTGCCATCGGTTTCATCTTCGTCACGCTGCTGATAGATGTGACGGGGTTTGGGATCATCATTCCGGTTGTCCCCAAACTGATAATGAATCTCACGGGCAAGGATATGAGCCACGCAGCTCAAATCGGCGGATTTCTCATGTTCGCCTATGCCCTCATGCAGTTTCTCTTTGCTCCTGTACTGGGCGGACTCAGCGATCATTACGGCCGCAGACCCATTCTTCTTGTATCGCTTTTCGGATTTGGCCTCGACTACCTGCTTACAGCCTTCGCGCCTACCATCGGGTGGCTCTTCCTCGGACGCGCGCTCGCGGGTATCATGGGAAGCAGCTTCACCACCGCCTCCGCTTATATTGCCGACATCAGCACCCCTGAAAAGCGGGCACAGAACTTCGGAATGATCGGTGCCGCTTTTGGCATAGGATTTATCATCGGACCAGCAATTGGCGGCTTTTTGGGCTCTTTTGGTCCGAAAGCACCCTTCATAGCCGCAGCGACACTCGCCCTGTTGAACTGGTTATACGGCCTGTTTATACTACCAGAATCACTCAAGCCTGAAAATCGCCGGGATTTTGACTGGAAACGGGCCAATCCGGTGGGAACACTTCTTCAACTCCGGAAATACCCCGTTGTAAACAGTCTGCTGGTTTCAATGATACTGCTCAACATAGCAGCCTGGGCCGTTCAGGGTGGCTGGTCGTACTACACCATGCTCCAGTTCAACTGGGATGAGAGAATGGTTGGCATCTCCCTGAGTGTGGTAGGGGTAATGGCCGCTATTGTGTCGGGCGGACTGATACGGGTCATTGTTCCGAAACTCGGGCAGGTACGCGGGGTTTATGTAGGTCTGGCACTGTATTGTCTGGGATTCCTGCTGTTTGCATTCGCCGGCAGTGCCTGGATGCTGTATGTTGCCATGGTTCCGTATGCGCTTGGTGCCATCGCCGGCCCCTCACTGCAGGGTCTTATTTCCACCCAGGTGCCACCCAATGTTCAGGGTGAGTTGCAGGGCGGATTATCGAGTCTGCAGAGCGCAGTTGCCATTGTGGCACCTCCGTTTATGACCAGTATTTTTTCGTATTTCACCTCAGGCAACGCACCCGTTTACTTTCCCGGAGCCGCTATGCTTACTGGTGCTGTATTGGCTTTTGCAAGTGCCCTGTGGGCTTTTATTGTTTTGAGAAAAACGCACTGATTCAATATGAAAGTTTTCAAATTCGGAGGTGCCAGCCTCAGAGACGCTGAAAATGTCAGAAATGTAGCCGGTATCCTCCAGCACTACCGGAACGAATCGCTTGTAGTTGTTGTTTCCGCCATGGGGAAAACGACCAACGCCCTGGAAGAGGTGGTTGCTGCCCATGCACGACAAAACGGAAAAGCGGCCGATTTATACCGTGAAGTAAAGGAAAGGCATTACTCTGTCATGCGCGAGCTTTTCGACGAAAATGACGAGGTTTTCACCGCTGTCAATGACACGTTTGTGGAGGGAGAATGGGTTCTCGATGAAAAACCCTCCGAAAACTATGACTATATGTACGACCAGATTGTCTGTATGGGCGAACTGGTTTCGTCGCGCATTGTAGCAGCCTACCTGAACAAGGCCGGCCTGCCTGCTACCTGGCTCGATGCACGCGATGTCGTGGCTACTGATAATACCTATCGCGAGGGATGGGTCGTCTGGGACAAAACAAAGGCCAACGCCGCCAGAATTGTTCCCCCCATGCTCGGAAAATCGGGGTTTGTACTCACACAGGGCTTCATCGGAAGTACCTCGGAGAACTTCACCACCACACTCGGCCGCGAGGGTTCTGACTACTCGGCTGCCATCTTTTCCCACTGCCTCGACGCGGAAAGTATGACAATATGGAAAGACGTGCCGGGTGTGCTGAACGCCGACCCGCGTATTTTCGACAATACCATCAAGCTAGACCGCCTCTCCTACCGGGAAGCTATCGAAATGACCTACTACGGAGCGCAGGTCATTCACCCGAAAACAATCAAACCGCTCCAAAACAAGAATATTCCGCTGTTTGTAAAGTCATTTATTGATCCGGAAGCGAGCGGCACGGAGATCAGCAGCGATACCGACGACCTGTACCCGCCAATCGTGGTGGTTGAAAAAAATCAGGCACTGATGCACATCAGTACCCTCGATTATTCCTTCGTGGCAGAGCAGCATATCGCGCGATTATTTAAAATTGCTTCAGATTTGAGGATTTTCGTGAACATGATGCAGAATACTGCTGTTAGTTTCACGGTATGTGTTCCCGACGTAACGGACCGCATCGAAAAATTCGCCCAGCTTGTCTCCGACGAATTCAAGGTCAAAACTGAAAAAGGTCTGGAACTGATAACTGTCCGCCACTTTATGCCCGAAACGGTTGAAAATCTGAAGAAAGGCAAAATTGTACTGCTCGAACAAAGCATTCAGAACACCATGCACATGGTGGTGAAGAATGTGCCTCCAATCGAGCGCAAGGCGGTCGAAATTGCAGGTTCTAAAGCTTAAAAAATATGCGTCGCGACTATCTCATCCTGGCCGGACTGGGTATGCTGTTTTTCCTGCCTTTTCTGGGAAATGTTCACCTCTTCGACTGGGATGAGATTAATTTCGCTGAGTGTGCCCGTGAAATGCTGCTTACGGGCGACTGGCTGCAACCACAAATAGACTTCGAACCCTTCTGGGAGAAACCGCCGCTGTTCTTCTGGATGCAGGCACTCAGCATGAAACTGTTCGGGGTAAATGAGTTCGCCGCAAGATTTCCCAATGTGCTGGCCGGTATCGCAACACTGCTCGTTGTATATAAAATCGGATCTACCCTGCACGGACGCCTTTTCGGATGGATCTGGGCTATGGGCTGGGTAGCAAGCTTGCTCCCGCACCTTTACTTCAGAAGCGGCATTATTGATCCCTGGTTCAATCTGTTTACTTTTCTCGGACTGTACGGATTCATCGAGTTTCGCTGGCGATTCTTCACGCACCGCCCGGATATGAGCTTCTGGACCCGATACCGATTTCTGGCACTTGGCGGCGGTGTCCTGGGTTTGGCTGTGCTCACCAAAGGCCCTACAGCCTACCTGATTGCCATGCTGGTAATTGTGCTCTACTGGGCGCGTTACAAATTCGGGGGGAAAGGCTATTTCGTCCATTTTGTCATCCTGTCGGTTCACGCCCTGCTGGCAGCACTCCTGTGGTTCGGAGTTGAGACGCTTAAAAACGGTACATGGTTTATTTCAGAGTTTCTTCAGTACCAGATTAGGTTGTTAACCACGCCGGATAGCGGACATGGTGGCTTTTTTGGTTACCACTTTGTTGTCCTTCTCATAGGTTGTTTTCCGTTTTCTGTACTGGCGTTGCCCAACTTATGGGGCATGCACGACAGCGAGGATGAGCTGCTCGAAAGTGATACCCTTACCTCCTGCAAAAGGAGTGATTTCGGAACATGGATGCAATTGCTTTTCTGGGTTGTCCTCATTCTTTTCAGTATCGTCAAGACCAAAATCCTGCACTATTCATCACTGGCATATTTCCCGCTGACCTACCTTGGTGCGCTCACCCTGTGGAGAGCAATCAGATGGGATGTCTATCCGCGTATCGTTTCTTACAGTCTGATTCCGGTGGGTATCCTGCTCGGATTTGTGGTAGCGGCTATTCCTCTTGCAGGAATGAATATTGAATCAATAAAACCGCTTTTCAGCAAGGATCCGTTCGCCCTCGGCAATCTGGAGGCATCCGTAACCTGGTGTTTCACTGATATGCTGCCGGGGCTGGTACTCATAGCCGGGACATTGGGGGCTGGAATCATGTGGCTTCGAAAAAATGGCTGGCAAGCCGGTCAGATGCTGCTGGCTGGCGGCGCTGTATTTACCAGCTTTACACTGGTATTGCTGGTGCCCAATATCGAGGGATACAGCCAGCGTGCTGCCATAGAGTTTTACGAGTCGCGCTGCGGAGAAACATGTTTCGTCAAACCGGTGGGTTTCAAAAGCTATGCTCACCTTTTTTATACCTGCAAACAGGATCCGGGCGCAGACAAGCGCGCGGATGACTATGACAGACTGGCATTCGGCACGCAAGACAGAAATGTCTATTTCGTCGCCAAGGTCGAACGGCTTGGCGAACTGCCCACACTCCCCGGTTGTCGCGAAATCGGACGGCGAAATGGCTTTGTCTTCTTCGAAAAACCTGCCGCTCCCCCACTCCCTGCTTCACATGACTGACAATTCTGCAAGTGCCTGACAGAAAACGATCTGTTTTTCTGAAAAAATGTCAGGAATTCCATGTTAGCACGAAGTTTGATTATGAACATTGACCACAGAAAATTCTGTTTTCTGGTCTGAATCATACTTTAACCAAAACAATTAATAATTCTTCACTTATGAGACCAATCGCTGATCGTGTCATCATCAAGCCGGCTCCTGCCGATGAGAAAACCAAAGGCGGCATCATTATTCCGGATACTGCCAAGGAAAAGCCGCAACGTGGCGAAGTCGTGGCTGTCGGCCCCGGCAAACAGGGCAAAGACGGTTACAACATGACAGTTCAAGCCGGCGACATCGTGCTTTACGGCAAGTACGCCGGACAGGAAATCAACTACGAAGGTCAGGACTACCTGATCATGCGCGAAGACGAGATTCTCGTGGTTCTGTAAGAGACTAACCCCCGTGCCTGTTTGAAAACAAATTCCAATTGAACAAAACTAACAGTAAATCAATCTACAGATTATGTCTGCCAAACAGATAAATTTCAATTCAGACGCCCGCGAAAAGCTGAAAGAAGGCATTGACGCGCTCGCAAACGCTGTGAAAGTTACCCTCGGTCCAAAGGGCCGCAATGTGGTTATCCAGAAATCTTTCGGAGCTCCTACTATCACCAAGGACGGTGTTTCTGTCGCCAAAGAGATCGAACTCGAAGACGCAGTAGCCAATATGGGCGCCCAGATGGTGAAGGAAGTTGCCAGCAAAACGGCTGATGCAGCCGGCGATGGTACCACTACCGCTACCGTACTCGCACAGGCAATGGTAAACGCCGGCCTGAAAAACGTAGCTGCAGGTGCCAACCCGATGGACCTCAAGCGCGGCATTGACAAGGCCGTTAAAGCCATCATCGCCAACCTGAAAGATCAGTCCGAGCAAATCGGTGAAGATTTCAATAAAATCCAGCAGGTTGCAGCGATCTCTGCCAATAACGACGATACAATCGGCACCCTGATCGCCGACGCCATGAAACGCGTAACCAAAGACGGCGTTATTACGGTGGAAGAAGCCAAAGGTACCGACACTGAAGTAAAAGAAGTGATCGGTATGCAATTCGACCGCGGTTACCTCAGCCCTTACTTCATCACCGACGCTGAAAAGATGGAAGCCGAGTACGAAAATCCGTACCTGCTTATCACCGACAAGAAAATCGCCAATATGCAGGACCTCGTGCCTGTGCTGGAAAAATCACTCCAAACTGGCCGTCCGCTTCTGATTATCGCAGAAGACGTGGAAAGTCAGGCCCTCGGCGTACTGGTGGTTAACCGCCTCCGTGCCGGCCTTAAAGTGATCGCAGTAAAGGCTCCGGGCTTCGGCGACCGCCGCAAAGCTATGCTCGAAGATATCGCTATCCTTACTGGCGGCACGGTCATCAGCGAGGAGCAAGGCTACAAACTCGAAAATGCAGGCCTCGAACATCTCGGCTCCTGCGAGCGGATCACGGTTGACAAAGACAATACCACCATCGTTGGAGGTAAAGGTACTGCTGCCAATATCAAGGCTCGTATCGCTCAGATCAAGCAGCAAATCGAGGCTACCACCAGCGACTACGACCGCGAGAAACTGCAGGAACGCCTTGCCAAACTGGCAGGCGGTGTGGCTGTTCTCTATGTAGGTGCCGCTACCGAGGTGGAAATGAAAGAAAAGAAAGACCGCGTTGATGACGCCCTGCACGCTACACGTGCCGCCATCGAGGAAGGTATCGTACCTGGCGGTGGCGTAGCCCTAGTGCGCGCTATAGACAGCCACAAAAAAGTAAAGGGTGTAAACGACGATGAAGAATACGGTGTTGCCATCGTGCGCAAGGCACTGGAGGCTCCAATCCGTATCATCGCTGAAAACGCCGGTGTTGACGGATCACTCGTTTTCCACAAGGTGGCAGAAGGCAAAGGTGACTTCGGTTACAACGCCCGCACAGACGAGTACGAAGATATGAAAAAGGCCGGTATCATTGATCCGACCAAAGTAACACGTATCGCTCTCGAAAATGCTGCTTCTATTGCTGCACTGGTGCTCACCACCGAGTGCGTAATCAGCGAGAAGCCAAAGAAAGAATCCGGTGGCGGTCACGCCCACCCGGGCATGGGCGGCGGAATGGATATGATGTAATATCACCGCACACAAGATTTGTCCCGGGCGCCTGTCAGCAGGTTGCCCGGGATTTTTTTTATCATATTGTTGCATAATAGCTACATTTGTCGGGTTCCAATCAGAAAATCCGTTATAAATGACTTTTCATCGCGCTCTTTCGTCAGTCCTGTTACATTTTCTCCTGTTTATTCCGGCTATTGCCGGCGCACAGACCAACCTGAAGAAGCAGGCTGCTGCTTTGGCTGATCAGCTGCAGGGCAAACTCGTCGAATGGAGAAGAGATTTTCACCAACATCCTGAACTCTCCAACCGCGAATTCAGAACGTCGGAAATAGTGGCCAGTCACCTGCGAAAGCTCGGAATGGAAGTGAAAACAGGGGTGGCCAAAACAGGGGTGGTCGGAATTCTGAAAGGTGACAAGCCGGGCCCTGTCATCGGCCTGCGAGCCGATATGGACGCACTTCCAGTTCAGGAACGTGTCAATGTCCCTTTCAAATCAACTGTGAAATCAAACTATAATGGCGAGGAAGTTAGTGTTATGCACGCCTGCGGACACGACGCGCACGTAGCCATATTGATGGGAACAGCCGAGGTGCTCGCCTCTATGAGAAAACAACTTGCCGGTACGATCGTTTTCGTTTTTCAGCCGGCAGAAGAAGGGCCACCTGCCGGGGAAGAAGGTGGAGCACCCCTTATGATCAAGGAAGGACTGCTCGACAACCCCAAAATTGAGGTCATGTTTGGCCTGCATATCAACTCCCAGACCGAATCAGGCAGAATTGCGTATCGCTCGGGGGGCGCCATGGCAGCATCTGACTGGTTCTATA
>JBEGNB010000370.1:0-2708 GCA_041182785.1 Bacteroidota bacterium | reverse complement strand
GCCTGAACGGTGTCTATGATTACGGTCCGATGGGTGTCGAACTCAAGAATAATATCAAGGAATACTGGTGGCGTTCCATGGTGCAGATGCACGAAAATATCACAGGTATTGACTCCTCGATTTTTATGCACCCGTTAATCTGGAAAGCCAGTGGTCACGTGGATGCTTTCAACGACCCGCTCGTTGACAATAAGGATTCCAAGAAACGCTACCGCGCCGATGTGCTGATTGAAGGCGAGATTGACAAGATGCTGGCCAAGGCAGACAAGGAGGTGGAAAAGGCCGCCAAACGATTTGGTGAGTCCTTCAATGAACAGTTGTTCCGCGAAACGAATCCAAGAGTTCTGGATTATGTAAACAAGGCTGCGGATACGGAGAAGCGACTGGCCAATGCGCTGAAGAATAATGACATGGCCGATCTGAAGGCGCTCATCGAGGAACTCGAAATCGCCGATCCGGATACGGGATCGCGCAACTGGACGGAAGTAAGGCAGTTCAATCTCATGTTCTCCACCCAGATGTCGAACATCGGCGGCGACGATGGCAAGCTCTATCTGCGCCCTGAAACAGCTCAGGGTATCTTCGTCAATTTCTCCAATGTACAGAAGACAAACCGCCAGAAGATTCCTTTCGGGATTGCCCAGATAGGCAAAGCTTTCAGAAATGAAATCGTGGCACGTCAGTTCATTTTCCGCATGCGCGAATTTGAACAGATGGAAATGCAGTTTTTCGTGCGCCCCGGTACCGAGATGGAGTGGTACAACAAGTGGAAAGAGCGCCGTATGGCATGGCACCGCGCCATCACTCCGGAAAGCAAACTTCGCTTCAAGGATCACGATAATCTGGCACACTATGCCAATGCCGCAGTAGATATTCAGTACGAGTTTCCGTTTGGCTTCAAGGAGCTTGAGGGGATTCACTCCCGTACCGATTTCGACCTCAGCAGCCACGCACAACTCTCCGGCAAGAAAATTCAGTACTTTGATCCGGAACTGAATGAACACTACACCCCGTATGTGGTAGAAACTTCGGTGGGCTGCGATCGCATGGTACTCTCCGTGATGTCGAACGCACTTGTGGAGGAATCGGTACCCGATGCACAGGGTGAAGACAGCACACGTACAGTCATGCGCATACACCCCGCACTCGCGCCCGTGAAGTGTGCAGTGCTGCCGTTGCTCAAAAACAAGGAAGAGCTCGTCGAAAAGGCCCGCGAGGTATATGACAAACTGAAGTTCCATTTCATCTGTCAGTATGACGAAAAGGATGCCGTTGGTCGCCGCTACCGCCGCCAGGATGCTATCGGCACGCCCTATTGTGTTACTATTGACTTCGAAACGCTGGAGAACAACACTGTAACGGTACGCGAACGCGACTCCATGACGCAGGTTCGTGTTCCCATTAGTGAAGTGGCAAGCATCGTGGGCGAGCGCGTGGATATGCGCAAGCTCCTCGAGTCGCTGGCCTGATTTTCCGGATATGCTCAAGGCATTGTCGAAACCACTGAGCACTACGCTGGCCATGCAAATGTTCCAGGTAATGCGGACGGGTTCGGCGGTGCTCACCGGGGTGGTACTGGCCAAGAGCTCGCTCTCAACGTCCGAAATCGGTCAGTGGGAGCTCCTGCTCTACGTCGGTACCACCCTTACCTTTTTCTGGGTGAACGGACTCCTGCAGTCCATATCCGGCTTGCACGCACGGGTGCCCGAAAACAGCAGAAAGGCAGTCATTTACAACAGCTTTTTCGTGTTTTGCATAATTGCAGCACTTGTTTTCCTTGTTCTTGTGGCAGGTAAAGCAAGTATCCTGCAACTAATTACCGGTGTACCCAATGTGCCGTATCTGGGATGGTATGCCCTGTTTCTGCTGTTCAACCTGCCGTCTTATCCGCTGGAATATGTCTATTTGCTCCGTCAAAAGCCGTACGCTATAGTGGCATGGGGTTCTTTTTCCTTTGGCTTTTATCTGTTGGCACTCGGTATCCCTGTTTTGTACGGTTACGGACTGGAAACAGGGGTCAAGGCACTTTCCGGACTGGCGCTGATCAAATTTTTATGGACATTCCGGGAAATTTCAGGTTTCCGGTTGGAATGGCCCGACTGGCCACTCATACGTCAATATACAGGTTTTGCCGTACCGCTGGTTCTGAGCAGTGTGGTGAGTAATTTCATGCTGATTTTCGATAACTGGCTGGTAAACTGGTACTATCAGGATCCGGCTGTGTTTGCCGTTTATCGGTATGGTGCCCGCGAACTGCCATTGGTACCCGCCCTGCTTTTCGCCCTGGGAGCCTCTCTTGTCCCGGTTATTGCCGGGAATCAGGCTCACGGACTGGCAGTGCTCAAACGCCGCACAACCGGCATGATGCACACGCTGTTCCCGCTCACCGCTCTTGCCATGCTGACGAGCGAATGGTGGTTCCCGATTGTATTCAACAGCAGCTTCAGAGAGAGTGCCGGACTGTTCAATATTTATCTGCTGACGCTCTGCAGCAGGGTTTTACTACCTTCCGCTATCTTGTTATCGAAGGGCGACACCCGCCCGGTATTCCGGACAAGCCTGATTGAGATGGCAGTTAAACTGGTGCTCGGATTGGTATTTATCCATTTTTTCGGGCTTCCCGGACTGGCATTCTCGGTTGTTATTTCATTTTGGGTTGAAAAAATCGGATTGATCCTGGTGCTGGAGAAAAAGCATGGAATCAAAAC
>JBEGNB010000369.1:0-14518 GCA_041182785.1 Bacteroidota bacterium | reverse complement strand
GGATACCAATCCAGAGCAGGGTGGGTTTCCTTCCAACTTTGTCGGCGGGGACGCCACCGAAAGCAGCGCCGATTACAGTTCCGTAGAGGGCCATGGCGACGGCGAGGCCGTGCTGCCAGCTGTCGAGATTCCACAATCGCTGAATATCCTGTTCAGCGCCCGAGATTACGGCCGTGTCGAGACCGAAGAGGAAACCGCCTAATCCGACGGTAATTGACCAAAGTACGAGTTTCTTGTTCATTTTTGTTTATTCCAGACAGGTTTCAGTTCGTTTACGGACGATGCAGGCAGCAAGGTAACACTTCCGTCCTCCGCAAAAAATTCTATTTCATTAAAGTCTTCGTTGGGGAAGAACGTTTCGGAGATACATGCCGCTCCGTCGGCCAGAAACAACTCGAGCGACGATGCGTCTGCGTACGTGTGCATCCGGAAAATGCCGCCGAATGTTACCGGTGCACTGTGCTTTTTGGGAAATTCAGCCGAAAAAGATGTTTTACCTGAACCTGATCGGTCCACTGTTACGGTTTTCCCTTTCACATCCACTGTAATAACCACCTGTTCGCCGCGACTGTTTTTCAGTTTGTAGCCGAATGCGGCAGCACTGCAGGTTGTCATGTCGAACTGCAGATCGAGTTCGTGGAGAACCGGGACCGGCATTGTCCACCCCGCTTTTTCGACAACTTTTTCGGCCAGTACGCGGGTGTTTTTCACGAGTGATTTCAGCTCGGGTGATGGCTTTTGAAACAACCTGTAGCCCTCCGGCGTGTACTGAAGCCACAGATCGCGGGGGATGGTCATGGAGCTGCGCCAGGTGCTTGTTGGTGTTGACTGTGCGTAATCGAACCAGTTCGACATCCAGCCGATGAGTATCCTTCGGTTGTCGGGGGCATTGAAATAGGTTACTCCGGCGTAGTTGTCGGCGCCGTAGTCGAGCCAGAGCGTTTTCTGCGGTGGATTGTCGTTCTTGAAAGTCCTGCCGTCAAAACTGCCGATAAAATACTGGGTTCCGGAGCCTCCGTTTACGGCTCCGCGGCCCATGTTCTGTATGAGTACCCATTTTTCAGTGCCTTCGCGCGTGAGCAGGGGAAAGAGGTCCGGACATTCCCACACACCGCCGTGAGCGCCTTCATTCTTGCCGAAAGTGCTGGCGTATTCCCATTTTTTCAGGTCTGTCGACACAAAAATCTCCAGATAATCACCCACAGCGAGGGGCATAATCCAGCGTTTGGTGGGTTCGTGCCAGGTTACTTTCGGATCGCGGAAATTCACATCACCCTTATTTGGAAGAACCGGGTTTCCGACATATTTGGTCCAGGTTCGTCCTCGGTCGAGGCTGTATGCGATTGCCTGTGATTCTCTGTCCTGCCTGCCTGCCCGCTCATATTCCATATTGTGATAGGTGAAAACAGCCACGAGCGGCTTTTCAGCGGAGCCGGGTGCAGCAAATCCGGAGGAATTGTTTTCATCAATCACTACACTGCCGGAGAAGATATACCCAAGCGAGTCGGGATAAAGCGCGATGGGCAGGTGTTCCCAGTGTACGAGATCCCTGCTGACGGCGTGGCCCCAGTGCATGGGTCCCCAGACAGTAGAGGCCGGGTTGTGCTGATAGAACAGGTGATATTCACCCTGGTAGTACACCAGACCATTCGGGTCGTTCATCCAGCCCGATTCAGGAGTAAAGTGATACTGCGGGCGGTGCTGTTCGCGATAATAACCTGCCCTGCCCTGTCCGACCGAGTGGCGGGCAGGGGTACAGCCAGCGGCTGCGAGCAGGAGGCCCGCCAGAGATAATGTTATTATCCTGTTTATCATCGTTATTCTCCTATCTGAGAGTCGCTGGGTGATACATTGGCGGCAACATAAGGCGCCTTGAGTTTTCCCGCCAGATTTTTGAATATTTTTTGTCTGATCAGATCGGCTGTAATCGGGAATCCGTCGTAGTTCAGTACCGATATTAGCCGGTGTGGGTCCACGCCCAGTTCGTTCACCAGCAGCGTCTTTAGTTGGGCATCGCGGTTTTGTTCGATGACAAAGACGCGGTCGTGCGATTCCACAAAATCACGCACCTCATCGTTGAAGGGAAAACTCCTTACGCGCATGGCATCGAGCGTAATGCCTTCAGCCTCCAGCATATCCCTGGCCTCCAGGGCCGACCAGGTTGTGGTGCCGAAGAAAAACATTCCGAATTCGCTCTTTTTCTCTTTTTGGTATGTTTCCGGGCCGGGCACGTATTGTTTGGCGGTTTCCCATTTCCGGGACAGGCGGTCCATATTGCGCACATAGGCCGGACCTTCCTCCGTATAGGCGGCGTATTCATCGCGCGACGTTCCCCGGGTGAAAAAGGAGCCTTTGGTGGGGTGCGTACCGGGGATAGTGCGGTACGTTATACCGTCGCCGTCCACGTCGAGGTATCGGCCGAATCGCTCCAGTTTTTCGAGGGCTTCGGCATCGAGTACCTTTCCGCGTTTGTAATCCCGGCTGTCGTCCCAGGTGAGCGGCGGCGACATATTGTCATTCATGCCCAGATCGAGATCGGTCATGATCATTATCGGGGTTTGCAGTTGTTCTGCCAGGTCGAAGGCATCGGCTGTCATTTCGAAACATTCTGCCGGCGTGCTTGGCATCAGCATGATATGTTTGGTGTCGCCGTGCGAGGCGTAGGCTGCTGAAATCAGGTCCGACTGTTGCGTGCGCGTGGGCATACCCGTACTGGGGCCTCCGCGTTGCACATCAACGAGCACCGTGGGTATTTCGGCAAAATAGGCGAGGCCCAGAAATTCGCTCATGAGAGAAACACCCGGTCCGCTGGTGGCGGTGAACGAGCGGGCTCCGTTCCAGTTGGCGCCTATGACCATGCCGATGGCGGCCAGTTCATCTTCCGCCTGAACGATGGCGAAGTTATTTTTACCTGTATCGGGGTCAACGCGCATTTTCCGGGCATACTTGCCGAAGGCATCAGCGAGCGATGTGGAAGGCGTAATCGGGTACCATGCAAGTACAGTGGCACCGCCATAAACAGCGCCCAGACCGCAGGCACTGTTACCATCCATCAGAATCCAGTCGCCTACCTTGTCGCGGCGCTGTACGCGCACATCGGGCAGGGGACACGGGCTGAAATGAGCCTTCGCGTAGTCAATACCCATTTGCAGCGCCTCGTAGTTGGCGGTAACGAGCTTTTCCTTGCCTTTAAACTGTTCGACTATAATTTGCTGAATAACAGGCACTTCAATTTCCAGCAGTGCAGCCAGGGCACCGATATACACCATGTTTTTGAGTAGTTGCCGCTGCCTCGGGTCGGCGAACTTGTCCATACACATCTGCATCATGGGGATCGGCAGATAGTGGATGTCATCCCGGGTGAGTTCGCGGTGGAAATCCTTGCTGCTGTCGTACATAAAGTACCCGCCGGCCTTTACGTTGTTGATATCCTTGGCCATACTTTGCGGGTTGACGCAGACCATGAAGTCAACGCCATCGCGGCGGCCGAGGTATCCCTTTTCGCTGACGCGAACTTCATACCATGTTGGCAGACCCTGAATATTGGAGGGAAAGATATTTTTAGGTGTAACGGGGATGCCCATCCGGAAGACGGATTTGGCGAATATGGTGTTGGCACTGGCGGAACCTGTACCGTTCACATTGGCGAATCGAATGACGAAATCGTTTAACACGGTTGTGCAATATTTACTTTAAGAGTTTCAGGCGGGTGTTATTGGTCATCTGGTGTATCGTACGCCTCCTGCCTTGGCGGTATTGTACAGGTACTTTTGCATATCCCAGGCAGATGTGGGGCATCTTTCGGCACAGAGTCCGCAGTGGAGGCACACATTTTCGTCCTTGATCATCACCCGTTTGGTAGGCAGGTCGGTGGATACATACAGGTCTTGCGACAGTACGTTCGCGGGTGCGCTCAGGCGGGTGCGCAGGTCATCTTCTTCACCATTTTCTGTGAATGTGATACAGGCGGTGGGGCAGATATCCACGCAGGCGTCACATTCGATACAGCGGGAGGTGGTGAACACCGTTTGTACATCGCAGTTAAGGCATCGTTCGGCCTCCTTGTAGGCTGTGGCCGGGTCGAAACCTAGTTCCACTTCGAGGAGCCTGTCCTGCAGGGCCTGTGATTTGTCGGCGTGGGGCACCTTGAATCGTTTGTCGTTGGCCACCGTGCTGTCGTACATCCATTCGTGGATACCCATTTTCTGGTGAATCAGGTTGGTCATGGGCGACGGGCGTTCATTTTCCACGTCTTTTCCTTCGAGGAACAGGTCAATGGAAACAGCTGCGGTATGGCCCTGGGCTACTGCGGTGATGACATTTTTGGGACCCAGCGCTGCGTCGCCGCCGAAGAAGACATGTGGCAGGGTTGACTGCAGGGTATCCTTGTTGAGGCGGGGCAATTCCCAGCGGTCGAACTCGAGGCCGAGGTCGCGTTCTATCCAGGGGAAGGCATTTTCCTGTCCGACAGCAATAAGCACGTCGTCGCACTCGAACCGTACCTCGGGTTCGCCAGTAGGGACGAGGCTTCTTTTGCCGTTTTCATCATATACGGCCTTCACTTTTTCGAAGGTCATGGCTACCAGCTTTCCATTTTCTGTGATGAAAGCTTTGGGCACGTGATTTTCATAAATCGGTATATCCTCGTGCAGTGCGTCTTCAATCTCCCAGGGGGAAGCCTTCATTTCGCTTTTGGGGCTTCTTACCACCACCTTTACGTCGGTACCACCCAGGCGACGGGCCGTACGGCAGCAGTCCATGGCCGTGTTGCCACCGCCGAGTACCAGTACTTTTTTCCCAATCTTGTCGAGGTGACTGAAGGCCACATTGGCGAGGAATTCGATACCAATCTGTACGTTTGCGCCGGCTTCCTGCCTGCCGGGCAGATCATTGAGATCGCGTCCGCGCGGCGCGCCGGTACCTATAAAAATGGCATCGTATCCCATGCCGAGCACTTCCCGGAGGCTCGACACATACTTATTGAACTGAGTATGGATACCAAGGTTGAGCACATAGCCCACCTCTTCGTCGAGTACACTTTCGGGGAGCCTGAATGAGGGTATCTGGCTGCGCATCATGCCACCACCGGCCGGTTGTTCGTCGAACAGGTGTATCTCGTAGCCGAGCGGGGCCAGATCGCGCGCCACGGTGAGCGAAGCCGGTCCTCCGCCGATCAGCGCGACCTTTTTGCCATTCGGTTTGAATGGCCCCTGAGGCATCATGGCGTTCACATCGCCCTTGTAATCAGCTGCGACCCGTTTGAGGCGGCAAATAGCAACGGGCTGTTCCTCCACGCGCCCGCGTCTGCAGGCGGGCTCGCAGGGGCGGTCGCAGGTACGGCCCAGTACACCGGGAAACACATTGGACTCCCAGTTAATCATGTATGCCTCCGAGTAGCGCTCGGCGGCTATGAGCCTGATATATTCTGGAACAGGAGTGTGTGCCGGGCAGGCATACTGGCAATCCACGACCTTGTGGAAATACTCTGGATCTTGAATGTTAGTTGGGTTCACGACTGGCCTGGTTTTGAATCATAAGATTGGGCGGCCAAAGTAGCAGGTTGCTGAATTTTTTTCCGAAATATTTTTCAACAAAATAAATGACGGAAATCATCGTAAAAATTGAAATCCAAAAAAACAACTGAAAAACGTATTTTTCATATTTGATTATTTTAAATAATTTTAATAAAAGATAAAAAAACGGAATTAATGTTTGAATAAAAAGGTTCAGGGGATGTAAATTTTTTGTGCTTTTTCAGGCTGTAACTACCGTACGGAGGAGAAGCCATCGCAACAACAGTTCAGACAGGATACAAATCAGAGCGGCCATGATGAAATAACCGCCGAGTTCGGTGGTTCTCTGGAAGGTGCTCACCTCGATACGGGTTTTTTCCAGCCGGTCTATTTCATCATAGATACCAGCCAGGTCTTGTTCCGAGTAGGCTCTGTAGAACCGGCCGTTGGTCATGGCAGCCATTTGTTGCAGCAGTTCTGTATCGAAAGTGACATATCGGGGCGAGAAAAGGTAGGAGCCATTGGGTGCGCGTTGTACTGGCGACATAACATACCCTTCCGTTCCGATTCCCACGGTATAAACCCGTATTCCGAGGGTACCGGCGATTTCGGCTGCCTGAACCGGTGAAATATCTCCGGCGTTGTTCTCGCCATCGGTCAGCAGAATCACGATTTTACTTCTGGCTTCGCTGGTTTTGATGCGGTTGAGTGCCGTGGCGAGACCCATTCCTATAGCTGTTCCGTCTTCGAGGCGGCCAACAGTGAGTTCGCGTATGAAGTTTTGTACCACCTTTTTATCGGCGGTAAGCGGGCACTGAGTGAATGCTTCCGCGGAAAAGGCGACCAGTCCGATCCGGTCGTGTGGTCTTTTTTCTACAAAATCAATAGCCACCTGTTTGGCAACGGCAAGTCTGTCGGGCTCAAAGTCGCGGCTGAGCATGGACGGTGAAATATCCATTGCCAGTACAATATCCAGCGCATCGGCCTTCACTTTTTCTTCCGTCCAGAGTCGTTGCGGGCGGGCCATGGCCACTATCAGAAGTGCCAGTGCCAGACGGTGGAACCAGTTCAGGTTCTTTCCCAGTATCACGCGCCAGCCTGTTGCGCTGATATAGCCTGTTGAAACGGGCACCCGCATGGCAATCCGGGGCGTGTGCGACCACCGCCAAAGCAGCCAGCCGACGGGCAGTGCGAGCAGAAACCAGAGCGGATCGGCAAAAGTCATGATGCGGCGTTTGTGGGTACAGGTTTTGTTATTTCGATCAGCCGGAGTGCAAACTGCATGGACATATCGCCGAAGTCGGGCGGGGGAGTACCTTTGGCAAATTTCGCCAGATCAGCCTGGAAGAGGACATTTCCCAGTTCAAGGGCCGTTTCATCAGGAATATCGGTTCCTTTCAGTTTTTGAATCAGTTCGGTCGAAGTGGACTCAAGTGCCGGAACCCCGAAGCGGAGCTCCAGGTATTCCCGTATAATATCAGTGAGTTCGTCGCAGTATTCCTTTTTGTTGCCACTGGTCCACAGGCTGCGCTGCTGAAGTTGTCCGAGTTTCCGGAGTGCCAGTTCGTGAGGAGGCCATTGTATGCTGCGCGATCCGATACCCCTGTTTTTTCTGTATTTATTGACGAAAAAGGCAGCCAGCAGTAAAAGAGCCAGTACCAGTATGCCAGCCAGCCAGGGCCAGTAGTCAGTCCATACTTTTTCTTCCCGCTGAATATCGCGTATGGGAGCCATGTCCTGAATTTCATCGGGTGCGGGCGTGGCCAGGATCTGAATATCCAGTGGATTGGTCACGGCGGTATCGCCACTGGACAGCGGTATGCGTACAGGAGGGATCGTGAGTGAATCCTCCTCGAAAAAGATGACCGTGATATCTTTTTTATAAAATCCGTTCTCGTTTGTCCAGGCACTCTCCCGGAGCCGGTTTTCTTCGGGAATAACATCCTGCCACCCTGACACATCCGGTTTTTCAGCGGGTTTTTCTCTGACAGCCAGGTGCAGAACAAACTTGCTGCCGGTTTCCACCAGATTGCTGTCTGAACCGAGCTGAGCCGTTTGAGCAGCGGCGGCAGTTGTGTTGAAAAAGATAATGACAGGGAGTATGAACCAGGGTATTCTCATGTTGTGAATCTCCTATCTTTTTGCTCTTTTTTCAAAAAAATGCATCAGTTCGGTGCCATAAGCGGCCCGGGTATCCATTCCGAGATAGTCGGCGCCTGCCTTTCTGAGCAAAGAGGCTGTCCGGGCGCGGTTATTGCCGAATTCGCGCGCGTACTGCACGCGGGTATCCCGGTCGGAGGTATCTATCCAGTTCAGCATTCCGGTTTCGGCATCGCGGGTACAGAGCAGTCCTACATCCGGCAGGGCTGTTTCGAGGGAATCCCAGCAGTGAATACCTGTAATATCATGCCTTTTGGCCATAACGCGCAGCGGCTGCTCGTAATTATCCGTCCAGAAATCGGAGAGAATAAAGCAGACACTTCGTTTTCTGAGGACGTTTCTGGCGAAGCTGAGTGCGCCGGCCAGGCTGGTTCCGCGGTTATTGGGTTGTACGTTGAGTAGTTCGCGGAGAATTCTCAGCGTATGTTGCCTTCCCTTTTGCGGGGGCAGGTAATAGTCCACCTTGTCGGAGAAAAGCAGGAGTCCGACGCGGTCGTTATTGGCATCGGCGCTGAACGCCAGTGCTGCGCACACTTCAGTGATAAATTCCTGACGGAGTACGTTACCGGTGCCGAAGAAGGCGGATCCACTGATATCCACGATAAGCAGGACGGTCAGTTCGCGCTCTTCCTCAAATATTTTGATGTGCGGATCGCCCGTCCGGGCGGTTACATTCCAGTCAATAGAGCGCACATCGTCGCCGAACTGATATTGCCGCACCTCGCTGAACGACATACCGCGGCCTTTGAAGGCGCTGTGATAGCCTCCGTAGAATACATTCCGGGCGAGACCCCTTGTTTTGATCTCCACCTTTCGTACGCGTCTGATGAGTTCTGCCGTATCCATAACTACTTTACGAATTCTCCGAGTGGTCCGTCTTTGCGCAGGGAATTTCTGATAGAGGAGTAGGGGACGAAGAGCGTTTGCCGGCCGTAGAAGGGGTGAAAGAGCGTGCTCAGTTCAAATCCTTCTCTCCGTATGACCATCAGCGGAAAACCCTCCTCAACCAGCCAGCTTCTGAACTGCGGATCAGCTGCAAAGGAAGGCAATTTGGGCATTTCCTTGTTGGCAAAATCGGAAAACCAGTTCTTCCAGGAGAATGATTTTACGAACAAGTCTTCCGGGTTAATCAGTTTGCCGTTTTTAAGGTCAAAATTATAGGCTATACCCTGTGTTTCACTCGAGCGGGTGTCGGAAAAGGTGAGATACCCCGAGAGCATATTATCGGTCCAGCAGGTAATTTCAGGCCATGCACTGGCCCGCTGTACATTTCTTGTTTCGGGGGTTTGTTTGAGGTTTTGCGATTCAAATACGGATTTACATTTTTCAAGCCATTGTTTTACCTGTTCATCGAGCCAGGTATTGCATGGTTCGCATACGGTGTGCGGGTGCAGTACATCAAAGGAGGCGTTGTAGTCGGCGTAGTCATAGCATCCCATCTGAAAATGATCTTTCAGGATGAATTTGAATTCCCGTTTTTCGCCGCTGCCCGTCCAGCGGCACACCGTTCCCTGTCCGGCCTTGAATTCACCGGAAATGATTGCCACAAGGCGGTCGGCTTCGCCCAGTGCATCCATCTCATAAGTTCCGTCGGATTTGGCTTCACCCTTGAGGCGGTAGGTGGTTCCGTCCGATTCAATCCACAGAAATCCGTCGAGGATACCGCCCTGGGCTCTGACGAGCACCATATCGCAGCGTGCGTTATTGTAGCGGGTGATATACCTGCTGCTCCATTTGTTATCGCTGCAGTTAACCGGCGCCTGGAGTGGCACCTCTTCCGCTTCAATACGTCCTCCCAGGCTGTTATCGGAGTTATTCCACTCAGCGGTGAGCGATTTGCCCTGAATTCGTCCGGAGATATAACCGGATACCCGCTGGTTGTCATTTCGTTCTTCCAGTTTAAAGCCGGATGTATCCATTTTTCCCTCCAGCCTGATTCGGGTGTTGCTTTGCGGGTAAACGAGGAAGCCGCGGCAGATCTTGCCGTCATATCCGAGAGAGACTTCGACCACGGCTGCGTCGTCGAAGCGGCCCTTGTATGTTTTTTGCCACTTCACCGTGTTTTTATCGAAGAGTTTAAGCACGTTTGAATCTCTCGGGGGTGCGGGCGCGGCACTTTTTACCGGTGCAGGGGCTGGTTTCTGGGGTGTTTTGCCGGGCGTTGCGACCGGTTTGGTAGTGGTTGCCGGCGGTTTTGCCGGTACTTTCGCTGGTGGTGCTGCGGGCTTCTGGGCCAGTACTCCGGCCAGGTTAACAGAGAGAAAAAGCGCTGACAGCAGCAATCGGTTATTGGTGAATATGTTCATCATAAATCGGTTTTCACGGCTCTGACCATCCGGTCGGCGCCACAGATATCCTTCCTTGATTCAATGCTGGTGAAGCCCGACTGCCCGAGCATTTCAGCTACCTCGCCCGCATTGAATTCGTTGCATTCGAAGAAAAGCCGTCCGCCGGATTTCAGCTTTTCCAGGCTCATGCCGGCTATCACCCGGTAGAAAAGGAGCGGATCATCATCGGTAACAAAGAGCGCCAGATGTGGTTCATGGTTGAGCACATGAGCTGGCACCAGCGTACGCTCGGCTGTCGGTATGTAAGGAGGATTGCTTATAACGATGTCGAGGGCGGGTAAATTTTGCCAGTCCTGCTTTTTAAGGGCATTTCCGTGAAAAAAACGGGTGTCGCCACCGACCAGTATTTCGGAGTTTTGTTGTGCCACGGCGAGCGCCTCCTCGCTTACTTCCATACCGTAAACTGTCCAGCCCGGCCTTTTTTTCCTGATGGAGATGGCAATGCAGCCGCTGCCGAGACCGACATCCAGCAGCTTTACACCGTTGGAGACAGGTTCTTCCAGCACCCAGGCCACCAGCTCCTCTGTTTCCTGGCGTGGAATCAGGGTAGCCGGAGATACCCTGAATTTCATTCCGAAGAAGTCTGCCTGTCCGAGTACATACTGCACCGGTTCGCCGGAGAGCAGGCGTTGGCTTATATCGAGGTAGCGAGTGTATTCTACATCATCGAGCTCGCGGCCGGCGTTGCCCTTCAGGTGAAAAGCATCCTCGGCTACAATACGGGCAATGGAAGAGGCCTCACCCCCTCCATAGGCAGGCGTCAGGGCTTCTGTCAGATCGGAGAGCAGTTGCCGGATGGTGATTTTATGCACAACAGATTTCTTTGAGCTTGTTCAGGATTCTCTGCCGATGGTAAAAACAGGCGTATTTTTTGTCAGTTTTTGCATTTTTGAAGGCGCATAGCCGGGGCTGCGTAACTGAAAAGCTCTTAGCGCCTGTCAATAAACAGGAAAGTCTTGTAGTGATCAGCGGTGTACCAGGCACTTCGGTCGGAGCCGGTGACCAGTCGTTCCGGTCCGCGGTTTTTTCCCCTGACTTTCGGGTGGACATCCCATTCCGAGTAGCGTATTCGCTCTCCGGCGGGTGATTGTGCCGGCAGTCGCTTTTCCCTGTTCTGAAACTCCCTTCCTCCGACGTATCCATCCGGGGCTGTGCCATTGGTTCTCACATGGCGCAGCACCTCCAGTACGTAGGGTGGGGCCGACTGCTGATTGCCCCCCGACGGCCGGTTTTCAGATGGAGAGATTTGTTCGGCTGCGGCGGGTGCACTGACCTGCCTTTGGCGGTGCCTGACAAACCAGACGACACCAAACAGTACTGCCAGCAGTATGATTCGCGCCAGCAGGCGTTTGCCGGCACCTGGTCTTTTTGTCATGATGCTTTGTTTTTTTTAATATTCGGATCCGGAACTGGCCATTAGCAGGCCGAAAAAGATCGTGTACAGACTTATCGCTGCAATAATATAAATTCCGAATACCCGGAAACTGTTTCGGAGATTACGCCAGGCTTTCACAAAGGCTTCCTGATTATCATCCGTGATACTTCTGCGAATCAGCAGAGAGAAGCGCAGTTTGGAATAATATACATACAGCAGCGCCACAGCAGCCAGGGTAATCAGGATTGACAGTATGAAACTGTTATTGCTAAGCATACTGAGCAATCTGTTTTTACCATAGGCAAAACCCAGTGCTCCGGTGATTTCCGAGGATTCGAGTCCCTTGAAAAGCAGTATTGTGGTCTGGACCAATCCGAAGACGGAGAGGAAAACGGTCAGAGAAGAGATGGTTTTCCACTGACCAAGGAGCCGGTCGGAGAAAAGGGGCTGTTTGTTTCTGTCAAAATCGTCGAGTAAGGGCATGGGAAGTATCTTAATAGTCCATATCGGACTGTCCGGCAGTGAGTGTGAAAATCCAGAAAATGACGATAAAAACCGTGATAACAGCAGAAAAAATATAGAACCATTTCAGGCTTGCGAAGGCTTTTTCGAGGCTTCTCGCATCATCGTCCCGGAGGGATGCTTTCATCAGGGAATAGAACCTGAAGTACAGTGCTCCGGGTAAAAACGACAAGGACGTTATCAGGAATCCCGTCAGAACAGCCGGGAGCCTGTCTCGGCCTGTCAAAAAGAACAGGGTAAACAGTCCTGTAAGACTGGCAATACAAAACAGGAGTACTGCAAAAAAAAGTGCCCACTGGCTAATTTCGCGCCAGTAACTGCGCACTTCATCGGTGACGGTCAGTGGTGTCCTGTCGAAGCTGTTTTCTGTCATATCAGTTCAGGTTACATGATGTTTACTTCCCTTTCCAGGGTAATTCCGAACGTGTTTTGTACCGACGTGATGATCTGGTCAGACAGGTTTTTCACTTCTTCGCCGGTGGCTCCTCCGTAATTCACCAGTACCAGTGCCTGACGGGCATAGCTGCCGGTGTTTCCCACTCTTTTCCCTTTCCATCCACATTGTTCGATGAGCCAGCCGGCCGGTATCTTTACCCTGCCGTCGGGCAGCGGATAGGAGGGAACATCGGGATGTGTTTTGCGGATATTATTCAGAACAGTCAAATCTGTCTCCGGGTTCTTGAAAAAAGAGCCGCAATTGCCAATTTCTGCCGGATCGGGCAGCTTTGACCGGCGAATCTGACAGACAGCCTCGCTGATATCCCGTATCCCCGGCTGATTAATACCCGCTGCGGAGAGCGTTTTACCGATATCACCGTAAGAAAGGTTCAGCTTGTGCCGGTGTGTGGTCAGGGAAATACGAACCGAGAGAATGATATATTTCCCTTTGAAATCCCGTTTGAAAACACTGTCGCGGTAGCCGAAAGCACATTCTTTCAGACTGAACGACCTGATTTGTCCGGTGGCAGTATTCATCGCCTTCAGGCTGACAAACACGTCTTTTAGCTCCACTCCGTATGCACCAATGTTCTGAACGGGAGCGGCGCCGACGGTACCCGGAATCAGGCTCATGTTCTCCAGTCCACCCAGATTATTTTCGACAGCCCAGGTAACCAGTGCGTGCCACTGCACACCCGCCCCTGCATCAACCCAGGTTTTGTTTTTGAACTCCCGGACCACCCTGATAAAGCTGATGTCATTCCTGACGACCAGTCCGGCCACGTCCCGGGTGAAAAGAATGTTGCTGCCGCCGCCTACAACCAGCACAGGACTGATACCGGAGCGCAGGGCAGTTCGCATGTCATCTTCCGTTTGGACGGAAACGAAGTGGGCGGCCTTTACGTCAATACCAAACGTGTTGTACGGAAGCAGCGAGACGTTATGCTGGATATTAATTGCCATTATTCAAAGCAGCGCGACAGTTGTCGCAGCAGGTGAACATACTGAATGTCATATTCTTCATAGCCGCTTCCCCAGGTTATGCGCACACGATCAAGGTCGGAGCGGCGGATTTTTTTCCAGACGGCCTCACTCACGGGATAACTGCCCCGGAAGGTGTATGACTGATCTTCATAATTTATAATTCCTTCATCATTAATGCTGTTGTATAGCTCAAAGGACGTTCCATCCATGAACCAGAGCGTTGCGGGAGCATCTTTGGGGAGTTTGCCGAATGATTTGCGCGGGTTGGGGTCAACTACGGTAAAAGTGAGCAGCAGCGTGGCGCGGGGGCCGATAGCGGAGAGAGCCGCTTCACAGCGTACGTTGGGGCGGCCCTGCAGGAAACCCTTCAGGGGTGCGGGCGCGTGACGGAACCATTCGACCGGGGCCGTCCGCCGATAGGGCGCTCCGGAGAGTTCGTCGCGGGAGTTTTCCTCAAAATTGCAGGGAATGGCCGGGGGAGTAATCATCACATCGGTTGCGGTGTTATACTTTGTCACGGCAACTGCAACCGGGGTGGGGGGGACAGGTTTTTCAGGCGTTGCGATGACGGCCGGAGCCGGTTCGGCGGGCTTTACAGGCTCATCCGGGGCAGATTTCTTTTTTTCCGGTTTGGCCAACCGGACAACCGCCACCCGGGTTTCCTCTCCGGGGGCGTTGGTAACCAGCGCGAGTTCATTCACCGATTTCCATAGAGCGGGCAGCGCTTTGCGTTGTGCCGTTGTATCGAGTGCGGCACATTCTGCTGCCAGCGCGACAGTCTTTTCTGCCTTTTTAAGCTGTCGGGTATATTCCTTTTCTTTCAGTTTCCATTCCTTGAGACGGTTGCCGAGCGAGTCAGAAACCGACTTGCCGGCCGAAGAATCTGCTTTGACGCGTACAATCAGCGAGTCGAGTGCCTCGCGTTCTGCAACCACGGTTTGCAGGCGGCCCTGGCATGTCAGCTTCAGCGCTTCAGCGCGGGAGCCGAGCTGCTGCGTCCAGCCCACAATGGCTGTATTGGCGAGGCTGTCAACCGGAGGCAGGGAGTCGAGCCCTGTCTGGGCATTCAGCAGCGATCCTGTTCCTGTCAGGATCGCTGATACGATGGCTATGATGACCAGTGAATGATTTTTTTTCATTGGAGAACATTGAACAGGGTTGTACGTTCATTTCAGATA
>JBEGNB010000368.1:0-3126 GCA_041182785.1 Bacteroidota bacterium | reverse complement strand
CCCGCTATTATTCGCACGCGCGGACACAGGCTCGTAGGCGTGTGGCACAGCGGCTCGCCAATGGGTATGATGCTCGGCTCCCTCAGAGGAATGCATGTTTGTGTGCCGCGAAATATGACTCAGGCTGCCGGTATGTACAACACACTCCTGCAGGGCGATGATCCCGCGATTGTGGTAGAGGTGCTCAACGGTTACCGCCTGAAGGAACGCCTCCCGGATAATATATCCACTTTCAAGGTGCCTCTCGGAATCCCGGAAGTGCTGAGAGAAGGATCCGATATCACCATTATTACTTACGGAGCCTCTGTACAGATTGCCGAAGCCGCCGCAAGTCAACTCGCAGAAGCCGGAATTTCTACGGAACTGATTGATGTTCAGACGCTTTTACCCTTCGACAAGCATCATGTTTGTGTTGAAAGCCTTAAAAAAACAAATCGCGTGCTATTTCTTGATGAGGATTTCGAGGGTGGCGCTTCCGCTTTCATGATGCAACAGGTGCTGGAATTGCAGGGTGGCTATCGCTGGCTCGATTCCAAACCGGCTACGCTCTGTGC
Organism: Bacteroidota bacterium; assembly: GCA_041182785.1. GTDB lineage: Bacteria > Bacteroidota > Bacteroidia > Chitinophagales > Saprospiraceae > M3007. Next base: position 2,572 of record JBEGNB010000368.1, on the reverse strand, counting down.
CAAGCCCCACCGACCGGCCTACGGTCAGGACGGCGACTATTTTTCGAAGCCTCAGGTCGAGGATGTAGTGGAGAAGATAACAGCAATTCTTGGAGAAGCTGGATCTTTTTGACGATAGTCAGGTGATGTTTCCACCGGATTTACGCTAATGTTCCGCTCAACGGAACAAGATAGGAATTACTTTCTGACAATCTCAACGTTTTGATGCGTTTGGAATGATTTTTGATGATAGTATATCATAATCATCCCGCCATTGGTTTGCCTGAATCCCTGAATCGTGCCCGCGCAAACGCGCAGTGCCTCTCTTTGTTGTTCATGGCACTGTCAGTATGTGAAAGGTGTGTTTCAGTATCATCTCTCTGATTGCAATCATAACCCATGGTCAGCCTCCCGCATCTGAACGCCCCGGTCTCCGAAAAAGACTCTCCCCCTCCATTTTTTCACACACAGTCGTACGGTGTGGTAATACGCTGTGAAGTCATATTCGGCTCCCCCTCCATGGATTGCAGGGGTACCGGAATATGCAAGATTATCAGTACGGAAGAAATGACTGACACAGTCGGCTTGTGTGCCAGGTTTCCGGCTTATGTCTCATCGCGCCATGATCGTCCCGGTTTACTGATTTTTTTCAGCAAAGACCAGTTGGCCAATATTGAATTCAGCAGACACTTTACAGACAATACGCTCAGGATGGACGAGGTTTGTCCCCTGCCTGAACTTGTTCGTAAAGGTCTGAAAACGAATATCCGGAATCTTGCCCCGGGAAGTTATCGGCTCGGCCACGACGGAGAGTACGTCTTCATCGCAGTTGATTCCTGCGACACGATCTAAAAATTCCAGATGGCTGAGGCAGTGAGTAAGGGAGAAGTGCTGGAGCCGGTGAAACTGGTAACATTTTTTTCATCCGCGGCTGAATTACTCGCGGTCATCATACTGTCCGCCGTTTTCCTGGCTGTAAAATTACCCGCTCTCAATGGCAGTCTCAGATTAAGCCCCCACTCAATATGTCGGCCCGAAAACCAGGAAATGCCTGTAATACAATCAGTTGTAAATTTCCTGCTGACCGGACCAGCCAGCGATTCCAGTGAATTCAGGGCGCTCTCATCGGGCTGCAGTACAGTACCTCCTGTGTAGTTCAGTGGCGATATGACGCTGCGCGCTGCAAGCACCCCGACTGTTCCCGCCTGCAACCAGAGTTTGCGGGTCAGTTTGTACTGAACCATGGCTGTAAGTTCGGCGGCCATCCATCTTTCAACAGGAACCTCGACAAATTGCCCGCCCTGTGTAAATACATCCTGTGATACCACCGTATTTCCAAACTGATCACTGCTCTTGAAATCATAGTTGGTAGCCGCCAGGTAGTCCTGATCTGAAAATAGCAGGACTGGTCTGGTATCGGTGTCGGGAATATACACAGCCATCGAAAGGCCACCACGCAGGGCCACCTTTTTACCCGTATTCCTGGTATAAATAAATCCCAGGCTGGCTCCAGCCAGCGAGCGGCCGGTTATTGACGTGGCTGCAATGCCGGCACGTCCTTTTTTGTAATTGGTTACAACACACGGGTTATCATCTGTATCGACAGGCTGTAAAATTTGCCTTCCTCCAACGGTTGAAACAATTTCAGTTGTGACCTGATCCAGGGGCGTCATCACAGGTACGTCGTGCGCTGAATGACTTCCTGACTCAAGCACAGAACTGCTGTCTGAATAAGCAATCTGCCCGTATTTTGTTTCAGTGTCCTCTTCAATCAGCCCGTTTGAAAGTACGACAATTTCTGAACGTTCATGAGAGACTGCTGATGCAAGACGGCGAACTGTTATGTTTTCAGGTGGCTTGCTTCCTGTATCGGCAGGCTGGTTGACCTTGCCGGCCGGTGTAAGTGAAGCCATTGGCGCTGATACATCCTGTTGTTGGGGAGCCGGATTATTGGCCGGCTCAACAGACGGCGATGAATATTTCCAGAGTGAAATAATGCTCGCAACAGAAGCTGCCAGCAGCCACCACCAGATCAAAGGGCGCCTTTGTTTCTTTCGGGGCATCTCTGCGTCCAGCATGGACTGCATGGACTTCCATCCTTGCTCCAACGATGTATCCCTGATATCTTTGTTCATAACTGATTGTTTGTGAATACTTTCGGGATTATGAGATCAATTCGTTACGCAGTCGTCCGTCGGGGGTAAGTATATCACGCAGTTTCTGCCGTGCCGTACTCAGATGCCACTTGGAAGTGCCTTCACTGATCTGTAATGTCTGGGCTATCTCTGCATGGCTGAATCCTTCTATGGCGTATAGTCGGAATACTTCACCTGATGCGGGAGGAAGTGTTTTGACGGCTTCCAGAATATCTGCTTCGTAACATGAATCAGCCCCCGTAGCAGGCACATGCGTCTCGGTTAGCTCGTCCAGTACCAAAAAATTGAGGTATCTGGCGTTTTCCCTGAAATAATCGGCCATGCTATGGTAAACCAGCCTCCTGATCCAGCCCTCCAGACTGCCCTTGTGTTCGTACAGGTGAATTTTTTTGAAAACGCGCATCATTCCGTTATTCACAATCCCGATAGCGGTGTCT
>JBEGNB010000367.1:0-6985 GCA_041182785.1 Bacteroidota bacterium | reverse complement strand
CATTGAATGCATCGCGACTCAGTTCAGTGGCATTGGCGGTGGCGGGCGGTGGCGTGGCCGGTCGTGCGGGCGCCTGCGCGGGCGAGGAAGTGTATCCGGGTCCGTTCCCGTTCAGGTCAGGAGTTTTTTTTTCCTGTCCGCCGGCTTTCACCATACGGTTGATGTAGCACATTTTGAGCAGTGCCATCTCCACATGCAGGCGTTTGTTTCGGGCGGTTTTGAAGTGAATATCGCACTCATTGCACAGATTAAGTGCAGTTAGTATGAAGGGAGACGGCGCGATTGCCGCCTGTTTGCGGTAGCGATCCTTGAGCACTTCGCCGGCTTCCAGCAGGTTCAGCGTGGCTGCGTCCTTGCACACGAGGATATTGCGCAGGTGTTCGGCCAGTCCGTTGATAAAGATATCCGGCTCAAACCCCTTACGCAGAATCTGGTCGAAGAGATTGAGAATAGCAGAGGCGTCTTCAGCCAGCAGTGCGTCGGTTATCTGGAAATAGTAATCGTAGTCGAGTACATTGAGGTTTTCGATCACCGCCTCGTAAGTGATGCGTCCACCTGCAGCTCCGGCGGTGATGCGGTCGAAGATGGAGAGCGCATCGCGCAGTGCCCCGTCGGCTTTTTGTCCTATGATATGCAGTGCATCATCATCGGCCTGCAGGCCCTCCTTGACGCAGATTGACTTCAGGTGATTCACCATATCCCCCACCGTGATACGGCGGAAATCGAAGATCTGGCACCGGGAGAGAATCGTTGGGATGATTTTGTGTTTTTCCGTAGTTGCCAGGATGAAGATGGCATACGGGGGTGGCTCTTCCAGTGTTTTCAGGAATGCGTTGAACGCCTGATTGGAAAGCATGTGCACCTCGTCAATGATGAACACCTTGTACCGGCCCTGCTGTGGCTGGAAGCGCACCTGTTCGGTGAGTGCCCGGATGTGCTCCACAGAGTTATTGGAAGCAGCGTCGAGCTCTATGATATTGAAGGAGGCGTTTTCATTGAACGCCCTGCACGAGGAGCACTCGTTACAGGCTTCATGGTCGGGCGTACGATTTTCGCAATTCAGGATTTTGGCCAGGATACGGGCGCAGGTCGTTTTGCCCACTCCGCGCGGACCCGTGAACAGGAATGCATGTGCCACGTGATCGGTGGCCAGCGCATTCTTCAGGGTGCCGGCGACGTGCTGCTGACCGACCACGTCTTCGAAACGCTGCGGGCGGTACTTGCGGGCAGAAACAATGAAACTGCTCATAATCCGGGTTTAAATCTGATTTTCCGGTAAAGATAGGGGTATTCAGCGATGATTGAAAGGGTAAGTTACCAACAACTACTGCAGCGACTGTATAAAATTGTCAATCTTGTATTTGAGCATAGCGTCGTTATTACCCGCTGCATCGAGTGCATTATTGGCGGCATCCAGCGCTTTCTTCTTGTCGCCCTGCAGTTTATATATACCTGCCAGCGTCATCCAGTAGTCGGCCAGTCCGCCGGTTTCGGCGGCCGATCTGGCCCATTTTTCTGCCTGTTCCATGACTTTTTTATCTTCAGGGAAAGACCTTGTGAGGTCAATCGTGAGGTCGTGCAGGCGAGCGGCGTTGTTTTTCACACTTGTTTTCTGGTAAGCGCGGGCAGCCTTGAGGAAGTTGTCGGCATTTTTCACGCTTTTATAGAAATACATGTCGGCTTCATACCCGAACGACTCGGCCCTTTCCGGATTGGCGACCTTCATCTTGGCTTTTGTTTCCTTCAGCAGGTCTTCATTTTTGTATTCAACGGCCTTTTTCAGGGCATTTTTGCAGGCCGTCTCGATCCGGGCATTCACGACCTCGATATTGGAGATGGCCACAATATTGCTCCTGTACTTCGTCAGCAGGTCGAATACACGACTGTCGGCATCCACGGCGCCCTCCAGGATGAAGCGGAGATTGAACTCTGTGGTCATATCCTGCTGGGTATTCAGGTACTCATTGGTAATTTTCAGCGACGATTTGCCGGCGGCGTTGAGTGCGCGCACGTAGTCGTAAAGCATTTTCGGATCCCGGTTTCCCTCCTTGTATTTCTTCTCGAAATCGCCGGATTTGTCATTTTTACCCTGCGCTTTCTTTCCCGTTTCGATAAGCTGTTCGGGTGTTTTTGCACCCACCTCCTTCATGACAATCTTTCCGTCGGCATCAATGAAGAACAGAGTCGGGTAAGATGACACCGGGTATTTACCTGCAAATTCAGCATTTTCAGGCTTTTCCATGTCAATTTTCAGACAGATGAAGCTGGCGTTATACAATTCTCCCACTTTGGGATCGGGGAAAGACTCCTTTGCCATGCGTTTGCAGGGTCCGCACCAGGAGGCGAATGCATCCACAAAAATCAGTTTCTCCTCCGTTTTGGCTTTCGCCAGTGCTTCGGGCCAGGTACCGTGAAAAAATTCAATGCCCTGAGCAAAAACGGAAGAGGAAAGTCCCAAAACGAGGGACAAGATGAACAGTCGTTTTGTTGTGTTCGCGCACATAGTTCTCTGTATGTTTTGTATTCTCTTGCAAAAGTACGGGCAAATCCGAAAACATGCGCGATAAATACTTCCGCTCCTGCCGCTGTCAGAACCGCACCTCGCCGGGCATGCCAATTTTAAGCATGCCATCGGTGTTGGGAACGCTTATCTTCACGGCATATACCAGGCTTACGCGCTCTTCCCTGGTTTGCACTACTTTCGGTGTGAACTCCGCTTTTGGTGAAATCCACGTGATTTTACCAGTGAGTTCTTTCATGGAGCCATCGCCGGCATCCACCGAAACTTTCACCTCCTGACCGATTTTTACCGCAGAGAGTTGCTTCCCGGACACGTACGCGCGGAGGACGAGACTGCTCAGGTCGGCGATCTTGTACAGCGGCTTGCCTACAGCCGTCACTTCGCCGGCTTCCGCGTATGTGACGAGCACGGTACCTGCCACGGGATTGGTTATCCGGCATTTGGCAATCTGGTCGTCGAGCTGACCAATTTGCTTCTGCAGCGGAGTTATCTCGGCGAGCAGGCCGCCTTTTTGAACAGACAGCGAGGCGTTTGTAGCCGTCTGTTGTCCCGCCACCACGTCGAGCTGGCGCTGAGCGGCTTCAAGTTGAGCGTTCAGGTCGTCGAGTTGTTTGGGGGTGGCGGCATCATTCCTGATGAGCGCCTCCACGCGGCGCTTTTCGCGCTCCAGCGTAGCCATCTGCTGACGCACCGCTGCCGACTGTTTTTCAAAAACGGCAAGTTGCTCCGCAATAGCAGGGCTCCTGGCCGCCACTGCCCGGATGCTGGCTTCCAGTTGTTCGCGGCGAAGTGACAGCTGGCTGGCGTCAATGGTTCCGACCGTATCGCCGGCTTTCAGTTGCCCACCTTCTTCTGCGATAAACTGCAGGATTCGTCCCGAACCTTCCGCACTTACAATCAGGTCATCGGCTTCAAAATTACCGTAGGCATCGGCCCTGGTGCCATCGCTGGAGCAGGCAGCGGCAAAGAGCACTGCGGCGAACATCCATATTTTTTGCATAGAACAGCTTTTTTGATTGATTATTTATTCTGGTCGGCACCTGTTTTGGCCACCCACAGTTCCCGGGCCTGAGCGGCCTGGATTTCGTGCATCTTCTTCGTCAGGCGCGCCTGCGTGAGCAGATTAATCTGGGTCAGGTAGTCGGTGGCAGTCATCACTCCGTTTTTCACCTGAGCATCGGCGCGTTTCACGATATCCTCCTGCAGGGCTATGATGGCATCGTCCTGCGACAGTTGCGAGAGCCACTTGTCGTTGTCGCGCCTTTCCTTCAGATAGCCGGCCTCATAGCGCTGCCGGAATACTTCCTGCTGGATACCCACATTTTGTGCCTGCAGGTCGAGAATACGCATATCCCGTTTGGTATTACCCCAGTCGAAGGGCGTCCACTGCGCGCGCAGGCCCACCATACCGAACGGATTCAGTCCGGTTTCAAAGAAATTAAAGGGATTGGGCCTTCCGATTCCGCCCTGGGCAAAAAGCTCGACCTTCGGTTGTTTTTTCAGCGAAAGCGCGTCTTTACCTGCCGATAACTGTTGCAACTGAATACTGAACAGGCGCATTTCGGGTCGCACGGAGATATCTCCTTCCGGCAGATTGGCTTTGGGGGCGAGATCGGCGTTCAGCGAGGCTTTGGACACATCGGTTCGCATCCATTTGCCCAGCAGTTCCAATGCCGACTGCCGGTCGGCCTCCAAACCCGCTATCTGTTGTTGTGTTTTCAGAATCTGCACCTTCACCTGATCAGCCGTGGTGCGCAGGGCGGCGCCCTCGGCTACCGATGCTTCGGCCTGTTTCAGGCGGCGCTCCAGATCATCGAGGGAGGACTTCAGCACGGCAGCACTCTCCTGAATAAACAGGGCGCGGTAGAACAGGTCGGTCACGATCTCCCGGATCTGGTATGCATCAATGTCTGTCTGTGCCGATACGAGTTCGGCTTCCAGGTTGCGCTGCTGGCGCAATACCTTGTCGGAACCGCCATCATACAGGCGTTCAGCCACATCGAGCGACAGGCGGTACTGATCTTTGGGGATTTCCAGGAGTGGTCCCGAGGGGGTGGTGAACGGGAACGTCACCACATCACTCTGGTAGGATGCCTGTCCGCTCACGGAAATACGCGGCAGGTTGTTCTTGCTGATATTCTCGAGCTGAAGAGCGCTTATGGACGAAGCCACGCCCTTTTTTTGTTGCAGAGGATGATTTTTAACGGCCGTTTCACGACAATCGGCTACCGTGAGGGCAGTCTGGCCTACGAGCGGAGGCGCGATAAACAACAACAGAGGCGTCCAGCAGAGTTTCATTGCAGCAGGTGTTTTTCAAACGCCAAAAGTAAAACAGATTGATATGGTTGAAAGGATTTGCGCAATTTCATTTTGATGATTTTGGTTAGTAGCGGCCAAAGGGATCGCAGTGATGCAGATTGCCTGGCGGTATGCGCCCGCTCATTTCCGGTTTCCGCGCATATAGCCTAACTTTCGGCCTCAAACGACAGCCTTATGCACTTCAACCTGACTTCCTTCAATTCCGTTGCAAACCAGTTTATTGCCGAACTTCGCGACCAGCATATCCAGAAAGACCGCCTGCGCTTCCGCCGTAATCTGGAGCGCATCGGTGAAATACTGGCCTACGAGATATCCAGAACACTGGAATACCACGTGGTGCCCACCGAAACTCCGCTGGGCGTGGCCGACATGAGCCTCCCCAAAAGAAGAATCGTGCTGGCTACTGTACTCCGGGCCGGGCTCCCCTTCCATCAGGGCATGCTGAATTTTTTCGATCAGGCCGACAACTCGTTTATCGGGGCCTACCGCCGCGAACACAAAAACGGAAAACTGGAGATACAACTGGACTATGTGGGCTCAGCCGACCTGAATGATGCCGTACTGATTCTGGCCGATCCCATGCTGGCTACCGGCGCCTCCGTAAATATGGCCATGCAGCAACTCGCGCGGTACGGAACGCCCGCTGTAGTACACATCGCGTGCGTGATTGCCAGCAATGCCGGCGTGGAAGCAGTAAAAAAGGCATATCCAAAAGCATATCTCTGGACAGGCACGGTGGACGAAGAGCTCACTGCCAAATCATATATAGTGCCCGGACTGGGCGATGCCGGCGACCTTGCTTTTGGTGAAAAATCCTGAACCATGATCACTTTCCGACTGGCGACACCCGCCGATACGCCCGCCATTGCCCGCTGTCTCGCCGATCTGTTCGGCGAGGTGGAGCACAACCTGGACGCTTCCGACATTGAAGAGATATTCGGCGATATCGAATCGAATGATAAACACTCCACCCTGCTGGCACTCGGCGACGATGGCGATATAGCGGGCATCGTGACCGTGGCCGAGTGCCTTTCCATTTCAGCAGGTGGCGTGTATGGGGTAATTAACGAACTGTACGTGCTGCCGCCCTATCGCTCGGAGGGCGTGGGCAGCTTGCTGGTGGAGCAGGTGCTCGAGCTGGCCGAACACAGACAGTGGAAGCGGGTGGAAGTAACCACCCCGGGCGACGAGTTCTACCGCACCCTGCATTTTTATGAAAAAGAGGGGTTTTACAGGATAGGTCCGAGGTATTGCAGGCGGATTACCTCCTGAACAGGTCGTAAATAACCCCTACCTGAACACCGCGATTGCTGACAGTAGTTGTTCCGCGGTCGGTTGTTTCCCGGTTTACCGGGCGCAGGAAGTCGTAATACCGCACACTCAGGCCCCACCTGCCGAGCGGGAACCTCAGACCCAGGGAGGTCAGCAGCAACGGATCGTTGTTGACCTTGTCGCCAAACCGGCTGACGACCGTGAAACCGCTTCCGATACCCGCCTCTATATGCACTTTGGGCGAAACGGCATAAGCCGGCAGAACACTCAGGGTAGCATAACCCGGATACAACTGTCCAGTCAAATATTTGACCGTGTAGGGAAGCACCTGATAACACGCTTCACCAGCCAGCGAAAAACGGGGTGTAAAGTCATATTGCACCCGGAAGCCTGCATAACCGCCGACGGCTTTACCATACAAGTCAGGCGACTGGTTACCGTCATCGCTCTTTTGTGCGGGCATGTTGAGTGCCGTGCCAGCCACCGCACCGATTCGAAGTTGTCCGGAAGCTGCCGTGGAAACCGCGAGCGATGCTGCGAGCAGTAGTGTTTTAAGTGACGTACTGGTTACTGTGTTCATGATGGATGATATTTACAATGAAAAATAAGATCAGTACTTCGCCAGTCTTCCCATGCGCATTCGCCCGTCGGGCATACGCGCCTGCAGCGTGTACATACCTGCGGGAAGACCGGCCAGCGACAGGGGGTCGCCATTGATGACGTCTTTCTGCAGGACGGTGATGCCGGAAGCATCGGTGATCACAACGTGCAGTTCACTGAATGGTTCGGGTACGCTGATATTCACTACATCGGCGGTCGGGTTGGGGTACAACAGTACAGGTTCCGTTTTTGTATCAAGGGTTGCACTGATGG
>JBEGNB010000366.1:0-3282 GCA_041182785.1 Bacteroidota bacterium | reverse complement strand
GGAAACGGTCGGTGATATAGCGGTCGCTGAGCTTCACACAGGCAACGATGGCCTCGTCGCTGTACGTCACATTGTGGAACTCCTCGTACTTGGGCTGGATGTTGCGGAGGATATGCACCGTTTCATCCTGGGTCGGCGGATCCACCATCACCTTCTGGAAACGACGGTCGAGTGCGCCGTCCTTCTCGATATACTGGCGGTACTCGTCGAGCGTGGAAGCACCGATGCACTGGAGTTCGCCGCGCGCGAGGGCGGGCTTGAAGATATTGGAGGCATCGAGCGAGCCCGTGGCACCGCCGGCACCTACCATGGTGTGTATTTCGTCAATGAAAAGTATCACGTCGCGGTGGCGCTCCAGCTCGGTCATGATAGCCTTGATGCGCTCCTCAAACTGACCGCGGTACTTGGTGCCCGCCACCAGAGCGGCGAGGTCGAGCATTACGAGGCGCTTGTTGAACAGCGTGCGGCTGACTTTCTTCTGCTGGATACGCAGGGCGAGACCCTCCACGATGGCCGTTTTACCCACGCCGGGTTCACCAATCAGGATAGGGTTGTTCTTCTTCCGGCGACTGAGAATCTGGCTGACGCGCTCAATTTCGCGCTCGCGGCCGATAATCGGGTCGAGTTTGCCCTCTTCCGCAAGTTTGGTGATATCGCGGCCGAAATTGTCGAGCACAGGCGTTTTGCTCTTGTCCTTGGTCTTCTGGCCGGACTGGAAGCCGCGGCTGCGCTCTTCATCTTCCTCGTAATCACCGGAGCCCTCAGCCTGCGAATACAGGTTCGGGTGAGAGAGGTCCTGCTCAGACCGCACATACTCCAGTTCCTTCTTGAAAGAATCATAGTCCACATCAAACTCGTTGAGAATACGGGTGGCAGCGGTATCCGGGTGCTTCAGCAGCGACATCATGAGGTGCTCGGGATGCACCTCCTCGCTCTTCATCATCTTCGCCTCCACGAAAGTAGCCTTGAGCACCCGCTGAGTCTGGGTGGTCACAGCACAATCGCCGATATTCAGATTGTCGGCCGGGGGGTAAGCACTGTATCGGGGTATAATCTTTTCGACGCGTTTTTTCAGTTCGTTCAAATCAACCAGAAGCGAGTCGAGCACGCGAACAGGCAAACTGTCGCGCTCGGAGATAATACCCAGCAGCAGGTGTTCGGCACCCACGTAATCATGACCCAGGCGGCGTGCTTCCACACTGCTCTGCGTGATGATGTTCTTTACTATCTGGGAGAATTTTTTGTTCATTGCGGAAAAAAAAATTGGTGAGTGGTTGAAAAAGGGTTACCTTTACTAAACGTAAATGGGCGGAATAAAGTTCGAAAGGCCAAATGTACCGTCATTCATCAGATACATGCAACCCTTTTACAGAAAAAACAGTGCCATCTTCAATAACTGACTAATTGTCAAATATTTCAATTTGTCATTATTGGAAATACCACTGACAATAGTGTACATTTGCCCCTTCCAAAACACCGAACAAAAGCCCCTTTCATCAATAAAATACTGAAAACCAACACTCTATGAAGTACAGCATAGACAAACAAGAGCAATACGCAGTGCTGACACTGGAGGAGGAAAACCTCAATTCCAGCTATGCACCCGCTTTCAAAAGCGATTTGATCCTCCTGAATCAGGAAGGAATTCGCAATTTAATCCTCGATCTTTCAAAAGTTAAATATGTTGACAGCAGCGGCCTCAGTGCCATTTTGACAGGTCACCGACTCTGGAAAGAACAAGGCTGCTTCGTTATTGCAGGTCATCTGCAACCCATGGTCAGCAAACTTATTGACATTTCGCGCCTGCAATCCATCCTGACGCTGATTCCAACGGTGAGTGAAGCCGTGGACTATGTTATGATGGACGAGCTGGAGCGCGGACTGGAAAGTTGACTCCAATCAGATTATAACCCTGAATAGCACCAGTTTTTGATAGTACGAACAGCAAATGCGTGAACCCATCGTCCTGTCTTTTGTTTAAATCCTGTCTCTGATAATCCCGGTGATCACATATCGTACGAGTTATTCCCATAAATTTTCAATCATTTTCGAAAACAGCCAGCCTCGAAATCTACTTCAATGAAACTAATCCGGAAAGCTGAAAAGTGAAGTGAGAACGTGAGTCCAGAATCAAATTGAATCGCCTCCAAGGTAACAAATTGACGAACCGGAAAGTCTGAGGTCACAGGCCTGCTGATTTTGAAAACTATTTTCTTACACTGTATCAATTACTCGGTAAATGTCTGAAGGACAAAACAAGCTGACCCGTATCGGGGTCTTTTACGACGGGAATTATTTCCTACATGTTTCCAATTACTATGCGTATCACCATGAACGCAGAAGTCGTATCAGTATCGCTGGTCTGCACGAATTCGTGCGCTACAAGATCTCTGCTGAAGAAGACAAGGATGTACACCTCTGCCAGATAGTAGATGCTCACTACTTTCGCGGCAGGCTCTCCGCTCAGGAAGCCAGTAATGAAGGCAACCGCCTTTTTTATGATCGTCTGTTCGACGATATCCTGATGATGGAAGGTGTTACCACGCACTATCTGCCCGTACGTACCATCCAGGGCTACCGCCAGGAACGCGGTATTGACGTGTGGATGGCGCTCGAAGCCTTCGAACTCACGCTGCACAAGCAGTTCGACGTGGTGGTACTCATTGCATCCGACAGCGACTTCGTGCCTCTGGTACGCAAACTCCACACGCTGGGCGTGCGCGTCATGCTGCTGGCCTGGGACTATGAATACTTCGATGAAGAGGGCCGCCGTCGCTCAACGGTGACCTCCCAGGAACTCTGGGAAGAAGTGACTTACCCGGTTGCCATGCAGGAACTCATCGAGGAAGGCGACGACGAATCGTCTTTCCCGATCGTCAGGCTGTTTGTTGAACGCAAACGCCAGGCTTATGTTCCCGACGCGGTAGTCGAAAACATCGAGATCGAAGAAAACGGCGAGCCGCGCACCAGCACGGTATTTAGCCTCAAAGACGGTTACGGTTTCGTCGCTTACCCGCAAACCAATAACCTGTTCTTCCATCACTCGTTCCTGATTGATACTGATTTCAATGACCTGCGTGAAGGAGATACCGTAGAATTCACCCTCAGCAGAAACGACCGCGGCGAACCGATCGCCCGCAACGTGAAACTGATCCGCGAAACAGTCGAGTAAACCCTGTTTCCATGAATAAAGGAGTTCCAGCAGTCTCAATACTGATGGAACTCCTCGTTTTCTATGGTACCCCCGCCACGCAAATGCAGCACACCATGCGTTTGCTCCTC
>JBEGNB010000365.1:0-4714 GCA_041182785.1 Bacteroidota bacterium | reverse complement strand
TGCCGACAGCCATCATCCAGCCGCGCATCCAGTCATAGATGATGAGCTTTTTATCAAAATAGGCAGGCCATGGTCGAACGGCATTTTTGAAGTCTTCTCTGTAAAAAACGGGGCCTGCCATGGCATTTCTTCCGCCGGAACCCACCAGCGGAAATTCTTTTGACTCGGCGTAAGGGTACCAGATAAATGCCTTCTGGGCGGGAGGCAGTACCCTTAGCCCGGTGTTGTTGGGCGAGTTATTGACCGGCGTCTCGACAGCGAATTTATCCCCGGAGGTTTGTGTGGCGTAATCGTAGTCCACATAAGCCTGATTGTCGGCAATCACCAGCGGCCAGCCATAGTTTCCGGCGCCGCGCGCCTGACCTAACTCGTCGTATCCCCTGGGTCCCCGTTTCGGATCGGGATCATTGGCGTCCGGCCCCACTTCTCCCCAGTAAACATATCCGGTTTTTTTATCCACACTGATACGGAACGGGTTCCGGTGCCCCATCGTATATATCTCGGGCCGTGTTTTGGCCATCCCTTTCGGGAAAAGATTGCCCTCTGGAATAGTGTATGTCCCGTTTGCCTCCGGATGGATACGGATAATTTTGCCCCTCAGATCGTTGGTGTTGGCCGATGATTTCTGGGCATCCCAGGGCATCCTGCCCGGTCTTTCATCAATGGGTGCGTAACCGTCGGCTCTCGGACTGGTATTGTCGCCGGTGGAGAGATACAGATTGCCGGAAGCATCCCAGTCGAGCGAGCCGCCGGTATGACAACATTCCTGTCGCTGAACGGGAACTTCGAGCAATATCTTTTTTGAATCAGTCAGCAACTCATCGCCCTTCATCTCATAACGCGCGAGGATATTCTTTGCGTCATCGCCGGCAGGAGAGTAATACAGGTAAATCCAGTGATTTTTTTCGAATTGCGGATCAATAGTCAGGCCGAGGAGGCCGTCTTCCGCTTCAGCACGATTGCCGGTTGAGTCCGGGAGGTATTTGGTGCTGACATCTATTTTGGCGATTTCCCTGCTCTTGCCGGCTACGGGATCGAAGAGTTTCACTTCCCCCTTGCGCTGAATAAAGAGAATTTTGTTGCCCGGCAGAATGGCCAGCTCCATAGGTTCATCCAGCTTTTCTTCCAGTACTATCTTTGAAAAGCGATTTTCTTCCGGATAAAGCGCTGTTCGTACGCGTGCGTAGTCGGGCGCGGGACCCGCCATCGTCCACTGAAGTCCGGCCCTGATATGTTTCAGTACCAGTTCCTCGGAAAAAGTCTCGCTGGTGTGGCCCATATTGGTGTAAAAGGCCCTTCCTCCGTCGAATTCGTGATACCACGACATCGGGTGATAATCGCCCATAGTTCCTCCAACGTATGATTTTTCATCAATGGTGATGAGTACATTCACATGTGGATCTATACTTTTATAGGCATAAAACTCATCAGTGCGTACCCATGGCTCGGGGAGAAAACTGGTCAGCGGATTTTTCTGGTCAACGATATGAAAGTCGCCTTTCTGCACATTGCTGGGCTGAGACGGGTGGTTATCGAACCATCCGCCCATGAGCTTCCCGTACCAGGGCCACTCGTACTCGGTATCGGAAGCAGCGTGAATACCGACATAGCCGCCACCCGCCTGAATAAACCGCTCGAAAGCGTTCTGTTGAGCGGGATTCAGCACATTACCGGTAGTGGAAAGCCAGATGACGCAGCGGTACTTTTTCAGATTTTGTTCATTGAAGGCGCTGGCATCCTCCGTGGTATCTACTTTAAAGCCGTTTTCAGCCCCCATTTTCATCAGAGCAACTTTTCCGTCTTCAATAGATGCATGACGAAAAGATGCTGTTTTACTGAAAACCAGCACACGGGGAGCCTGTGCTGTCAGTGAGAAAGTAGTCAGAACGCCCAGAAAAAGCGTGTAAAGAAGTTTATTCATCAGGATAAAAATTATTGGCCGGAACCAGAGTGGCCATCTCCGGCAAAACAAAAAATGAATCGGGGTAAAGGTAAACCAATATCCCGACCGCAGGATTTACGATTGTTGAAAACAGACGTAATACGGAATTAAATGCTTCAGTGATGCAAAATCCACCGGATACAGTTATCAATCCATGCCACTTCCCCAAATGGATTGAACATGCCATAACCATGACCACCCCTGGCATAGAAAAAAGTTTCTACGGGTACGCCATGCTGCCGCAATGCCGCCTCAAACAGGAGTGAATTCTGAACTTTGACCACCTCGTCATCAACGGCATGCGTAATAAACACGGGCGGTGTATCGTCGGTAACCTGCAGCTCGCTGGAATATTCGGCCACCTTGTCGGCTGGCACTGGTATCGCTGCCAGATTTTTGTCGGCGTGTTCCTTGTCGGCCATGAGTTTGTCGAACTCCGCCTGCTCCATGTTTCCAATCAGGTTGAAGCGGGAGCCGTGGTGTGTCAGGCTGTCGGCAAAACTGATAACCGGATAATTCAGGATCATGAAATCGGGTCGCAGACTGGTATGGCGAGCATTGTCAATGAGAGCGTTCCGGTAATGCGTACCGGCAGAAGAGGCCAGATGCCCGCCGGCAGAGCTCCCGGCAATACCTATTTTACCGGGATTAACACCCCATTTTCCGGCATTTTCCCGTACCAGCTGAATAGCTCTCTGGGCATCCTGCAAGGGTACAATTTCCTTGTTAGTCATCATGGCAGCGTTGGGAAGCCGGTTTTTTAGCACAAAACCGGCGATACCATTTTCGCTCAGTTTTTTTGCCATGTGGTGCCCTTCGTGGTCAATAGCCAGTCCGGCATAGCCACCTCCCGGACAGATAATCACGGCGAAACCGGTATTTTTTGATGCCTCGGGCAGATATGCTGTGAGTTCGGGTGTAATCACATTGACTACGAACCGGACCTGTTCGCCATTAAAGGGAAATGTATGGGTCACTTCCTGGATATTGCCGGCAGTGGCGTTGGGCACCTTGCCTGCCTCATAAAGAGGAATAACCTGTTGAGTGTGTACATTTTTGCACACAAAGAGCGCGAAAAAAATTAAAAAGGATGCTTTTTTCATGAGTTGTGATATTGAAAGCGAAGTTACGGAATGACCGGGAGAAAAACGAGAAGAACAGGCCGGACAAGTCGGGAATCGGAAATATCTTTGCGGCATTATTCCGTAACATGTCAACACCTCGTACTGTAGCTTTTCATACCCTCGGATGTAAACTCAATTACTCCGAAACATCTGCCCTTGCACGTCTTTTCGAGGATAATGGCTACATGCCTGTCAAATTCGAGGAAGAGGCAGACATATACGTGCTGAACACCTGTTCGGTCACGGAGCAGGCAGACCGCGAGTGTCGCAAAATCGTCAGACAGGCCATGCGACGCAGTCCGGGCGCCTTCGTGGTTGTCACCGGCTGTTACGCTCAACTTAAACCACAGGAAATATCGGAAATACCGGGTGTTGATCTGGTACTCGGTGCCGGTGAAAAGTTCCGGATTCTGGATTATGTGGACGACCTGAGCAAGGCGCAGGGTAAAGGCATGATACAGGCAGGCGACGTGCGCGACGTAAATACCTTCAACGCCTCCTTTTCATTCGGCGACCGAACCCGTTCTTTCCTGAAGGTGCAAGACGGATGCGATTACAAGTGTTCCTTCTGCACCATCCCGCAGGCCCGCGGCGCCAGTCGCTCCGATACCGTTGAGAATGTACTGAACAACGCGCGAGAGATCGCGCGCAGGGGCGCTCGCGAGATTGTGCTCACTGGTGTCAACCTGGGCGATTTTGGCAACGGAACAGAAGTAATAGAAGGGCAAAAACCCCGAAAAGAGGCACTTTTCGCCGATCTGGTAGTAGAACTGGACAAACTGGATGAGGTTGCCCGATTCAGAATAAGCAGTATTGAGCCCAATTTGCTGACCGATGAAATTATCGCCTTTGTAGCGAAAAGTGCGCGTTTTATGCCCCACTTTCACATACCGCTACAGTCCGGCAACAACAAACAACTCCGCGAAATGCGCCGCAGATACCGGCGTGAGTTATATACAGAGCGGGTCGAGTCCATCAAAAAACACATGCCACATGCCTGCATAGGGTGCGATGTTATTGTGGGCTTCCCGGGCGAAACCGAGGATGATTTTCTGGAGACTTACCAGTTTATCAAGGATCTGGACATCTCCTACCTGCATGTATTCACTTATTCGGAGCGCGCCAATACACTGGCCGCCGAAATGACCGGCGTAGTGCCCGTAGAAGAAAGACGCCGGCGCAATCAGGCGCTGCGTGGACTCTCGGAAATGAAAAGACGCGCATTTTATCAGGAACATGCCGGAACAGCACGCCCTGTGTTGCTCGAGCAGCACAGAGACCCGTCGCTGCTCAGCGGATTTACCGACAACTACATCAAAGTTGAGGTACCGGCAAAGGCAGGAGCCCTGAATGAAATCCTCCGCGTCCGCCTCGACAACCTTTCTGCCGATGCCGAAAGTATGATCGCCTCGTTTGTCTGAGGCCTGCCAGGTAATTTCATACATACAGAATTATAAATCAGACTATTTTAATTTCACATTTACCTATAATTTATTTATATAAATAAATGAAAATCAAATAATTAAATATATTATTACAAATAAAATATTTCACAAAGTAAAAAAAATGTTCAATAATTTCATTTCGCTGATTTTCACCTTTGCCGCATGAACAGCGGGGATAAATGTATCTCCGCCCGAGATATGTT
>JBEGNB010000364.1:0-3853 GCA_041182785.1 Bacteroidota bacterium | reverse complement strand
GCGGCACCTCTGGCGTGGTTTATGCCGTCAGCAGCGAGCCGGTTTTCGATTCGAGGGTGCGGGTGAACAGTTTCGCCCATGTGAACTACACACCCGAAAATCCGCTGACGGGCATATTGCTGTGCATCAATGGTACAGGCAGCGCGTACAGGTGGGCGCGGCAATCGTTCGGACATCAGGCGTATTCCTACGATGAACTGGAAAAAATGGCCGCCACTGTGCCGGCGGGCTCCGACGGACTGCTGGCACACCCTTTTGGTAACGGCGCCGAACGCATGCTTGGCAATAAAAATCCGGGAGCCACTTTTTCAGGCATACAGTTCAACCGGCATGAGGCCCGTCATTTTTACCGAGCCATACTGGAAGGCATTGCCTGTTCGTTCATGTATGGCATCGAGGCCATGCGGGAAATGGAAATCCCGATCAAAGTGTTGCGGGTGGGCGCCGACAACCTGTTTCAGTCGGACGTTTTCACGCAGACACTGGCAAGCATGGCACATACCCGTATCGAACTGAGATCCACTACCGGCGCTGCGGGTGCTGCGTACGCTGCAGGCGTGGCCGCAGGCGCCTACAGCGACATCGGAGAGGCCATGCAGGAAAGTCCGGTGCTCCACACAGTGAAACCCGACGAGAACAAATGGAGCCAGTACCGAGACCTGTACCGGCGCTGGAAAAGAAACCTCAGATAACAGGAATATGAAAAAGCAGGAAGAAATAACCTACGAGACAGCCTGGAACGAGCTGCAGCAAATAGTGGCCGAATTGCAGGCCGAGTCAGTTTCTGTGGATCAACTGACCGAAAAAGTTGAACGCGCAGCCGCGCTCGTCGCTTTCTGTCGCACGCGCCTTCGACAGACCGAGGAGAAACTCGATCAACTGATGGGCTAAGGTATCCCGAATACCCCGGCGTTACTGGAATACGTGCGCCTCAAAATCGCCAGAGATAATACCCGTCAATCATGTCACTACGTCTTGTTCCAACGGATTTGCTGAAACAGTACCTTTTATCGGCACCTGAAAATCTGGGGGAGCTGTTCGACGCACTGCATGATGCGGAGTTATCCACTCCTGATTTCAGTTTTTACACTTCGGTGGCATCCGTTTTCAGTAGTAAAATAGAGGGTGAAGAGATAGAGCTGGACAGTTATATCAGGCATAAACGGGATAGAATCCCCTTTCTGCCCGATTATACCAGAAAAATTGACGACCTGTATGCAGCTTATCAGTTTGCACAGAGCAGCAAGTTGAACGAGGAAAATGTGAAGCAGGCGCACCGGATACTCAGCAGCCATATTTTATCCGGTACCTGGCAAGGCAGATACAGAACCGGCAATATGTACGTAGCTGCCGACAACGGCAGTATTGAGTATGTCGCCGCGCATCCCGGTTCTGTATCGGAAGAAATGTCGAAACTATTTGCGGACATACATGATTTGCTCAGCGCAAAACTGTCTGCGGGTGAATCATTCTATTATGCATCAATGATCCACCTCGTTCTGGTTAAAATCCATCCTTTTAACGACGGGAATGGCCGGACTGCACGTTTACTGGAGAAGTGGTTTCTGGCTGAAAAGCTGGGAGAAAAGGCCTGGTACCTGCAGAGCGAGCGAATGTATTATCAGCATCACCGGGAATATTACAATAACCTGAGGGTACTGGGACTGGAATATGAGGCACTGGACTATGGCAAGGCCGGGGCATTTGCAAAAATGCTGATTTCGGGTCTCGGATAGACGTAGCGTTTTCCCGTTGAATTTAACCAACCACTTCTATTCACTATAAAATTCATCGTTCTCCTGTTTTTGGCCATAATAACGGGATCTTGTAGCACCGTGAGTACCGCAATTGAGGAGCGGGATGACAGAGAAGCTATAGGCGACGTACTGCGCAATTACCGGATGTCTATCAATCAGGCAGATATTGAAGAAATTCAGAAACGACTGGAAAATCGTTCACATCCATTATTCGGGCATGCCCACCAGCGCGGAGCGGCAAGGATTCTGAGGCGGGGAATTCCGCACAATCTGACAAATACAGGTTTCCAGCCCCCGCAGGCGTCCTGAAAAACAGGGGCGCGCCTTGTCAGCACGCCCCTTATATGAGGACACCCTCGACTGTGCGGGGTGGAACGACGGCGGTCCCGCTCAAAGGCAAGGATTCCACCGCTCTCTTTCAGTCCGCTGAACGAACTATCTTTTTTGACGTAAAACCGCCCTTACCGTCACGCAAGGTGGCCAGATATATACCCGATGGCCAGCTGCCCGATGACACGGAGGTCTCGTATTCTCCCTCGGAAAGGGTTCCCAGATTCCGTGTTTCCACTACACGACCCGACATATCTCTTACCTCCAGCCACACTTCCGTTCTTTCATTCAGTGAGAAGCGAACCATAAACTGTTCGGCAACCGGATTGGGCTGAACAGCGAAATAATCAGTCGCACCCGCCGGCTCCCCGGCCGGAAGGGTCACATACGGTGGCAGTTCCACTTTTTTATCGAGATAAAGCCGGTACTCACCCGGGGCCAGACTGAAGGAAACCGGAACACCGGAGGTGACCAGCAGCGTATCGCCGGTATAGTATTCGTACCAGTAACCAGTATGCTGAAACGGAGGGTTGAATACGGAATTGGACGTTGTACCCACGTTGGCAAAAACGGCCACATTCATATCCGGGTGGTTGAGAAATATGGTTCGCACAGGTGCGCTGTTCAGATTGGCCTGAAAACTGCCGGTTTCAAAAACATCGTGGCTCTTTCTGAGCTGGAGCAGGGAGGCCGTGGCATCGTACAGGTGCCTGCGCCAGGGGTCGTTGAAGTAATCCCAGCGAATGGGCTTGGGAGATACGTTACACCCCTGATCAAGCACCCCGTTTTCACAGAGAAACTTGGAGAAGTCATAGCCAACCTCGCCGAACTGCCAGAGCATCTTCGGACCAGGGATGGTGTAAAAAATATTATTCAGCATCTCTATCCGGCGCATACCCACAGGCAGGGTGCGAAGGTTGTAGGCGGGAATAGCGTTGCCGTATGTCTTCAGTTCATAAGCAATACGCTCCTCATCGTGACTTTCCATGTAGCCCACCAGATGTGGTACCGACCAGCCACGCTGCTGATAACTGATTCCTCCCAGATTGGTGGAGGTGGTATAGCCCAGTGCCGTTTCCTTGTAGGCGCCCCACATGTTGCCCCACAGCATCATGCCGTATTCAGCCAGCTCTTTTTCCTCGTCATTGTTGGCAAAATGTTCCAGAATGACGTAAAAATCAGGGTCAATATCCCAAATAAAATCAGCGTAATCTTTCAGTATGGAAATACGGGAGGCATCGTAAACACCCCAGGCTGCTGTATTCCCAACAGTATTTTTCTGGGTAAATCCCTTCGACAAATCGAATCGGAATCCGTCCACCTTGAACTCGGTAATCCAGTATTCCACACAATTTTTCACATACGATTTTGTGGCAGCCGACTCGTGGTTAAAATCATTGAAAACATTGAAATCGTGGCGGGCAGTGGGGTTCAGCCACGGATTATTGGCGGCAGGCCTGTTGTTGGCGGCATCCCAGTAGAGCTGTGCCAGCGGACTGGCGCCGGTAGCCTGATTAAATACCACGTCGAGAATAACGGCTATCCCGCGCTGGTGACAGGCATCAATCAGCGTTTTCAGTGCATCGGCATCTCCGTAGTATTTGTCGAGTGCCTTGTGATAGGCCGGGTTGTAACCCCAGCTTATATTCCCGTCGAACTCATTTACCGGCATCAGCTCGATGGCTGTTACGCCCAGATTGTCAAGGTAGTCGAGGGTATCGAGCAGCGTCTGGTAATCGTGGCGACTGATGAAGTCGCGTATCAAC
>JBEGNB010000363.1:0-14783 GCA_041182785.1 Bacteroidota bacterium | reverse complement strand
TCTATATACTCGTCGGTGAGCGAGGCATTAAGTTGCCTGAGCAATGGCGTCATAGCCATCATTTCTTCTTTGGTTTCAATAACTTTGCAGGTGTATTGCATTACTTTTGTGTTCATGTTACCCTTGAGAATTACGCTGCTTCTAATGCTGCCCGGATTGTTGTCTGCCCAGAAACTCAACAAGTACTGGATAGAACTCACCGACAAGGCAGATTCCCCTTTTTCCGTGAGCCGACCTGCCGAGTTTCTGTCGCTACAGGCCATAGAACGCCGCGAAAATGCGCGTATTCCTGTGGATGAGTCCGATTTTCCCGTAAATCCTCAATATGTCAAAACTATAGAGACAAACGGTGTCCGCATTCACGGGACCTCTCGCTGGCTGAATGCTGTCAGCGTAATTGCCGACTCCACGTCAGCCGCCAGTCTTACGAAACTGCCATTTGTAAAAAAGGTTCAATATCTGGGCCCTCATTTGAAAATCAGGAATGAACTGAACAAACCTGCCAACAAACGTGGTACAACTCCTGATTACCCCAGACCGGGGGGCGACGAGAATCCCTGGGGATATGCCGCCAGACAAAACAGTTTACTCGGTATTCCGGCGCTGCATGCCGCCGGTTTTACCGGACAGGGCATTCGTATTGCCGTTATGGACGGCGGATTTACCGGAGCCGATACCCTGCCCTTTTTCGACAGCGTGGCACTAAACGGCAGGCTCGTGGTAGGCCGGGACTTCGTTGAACTCGACACGAGCCTGTTTGAAAGTGCCCACCACGGCACTTCAGTCCTGTCGGTTATGGCAGCCAAAATGCCGGGATATTTCATAGGAACCGCTCCCGAAGCTACCTATTTTTTGCTTAAAACAGAGGATTCCGGGGGTGAATTTCCCATTGAAGAGGCCAACTGGGTAGCTGGTGCCGAGTGGGCCGACAGCGCCGGCGTTCACATAATCAATGCTTCGCTGGGCTATACAGCCTTCAACGATCCCAAACTGGGGCATTTCTACTCCGAACTGGATGGGAGAACAGCGATTGGATCAATTGGAGCGGCCATGGCAGCATCGAAAGGAATGATTGTTTGCAACAGCGCCGGAAATGAAGGTGACGGACTATGGCGACATGTAGGCGTGCCCGCTGATGCTCATGGAATTATCGCTGTGGGTGCCATGGACGATTACGGCGGCAGGGCCTCCTTCAGTTCTATGGGACCTTCCGCCGACGGACGCATAAAACCGGATCTGATAGCTCCCGGTGATATGGTAGTAGTGGCAGGAGAAAAAGGTGCAGATCTGGGACTCTCCAGCGGAACATCCCTCGCTTCTCCCATGCTGGCAGGAAGTATCGCCTCGCTCTGGAGTGCGTTCCCGGAAAAAACTGCCGCAGAAATTACAGAAGCCGTGTACAATACTGCCGATCAGGCACTTCAGCCCGACAATGAACGAGGATACGGCCTCCCTGACATGACGCAGGCCTGGCTTCGGCTGGGCGGATTCGGCGAACAGGATGCTCCCTGCTCGTTCGACAGACTGCAAGGCAAACTAGCTGTCCTGACGAGTTTTATACCAGGCTCTGCCCTAAAAATTGAACTTCGCAGCCAGTCCGACTTCAAAGTGAGTCACTTTACCAGCAGCTGCAATAATGCCCGACTGCCAACCCTGACACTCGAAAACCTGCATAACCTGCCGCCAGGACTTTATCATTTGATTCTGAGCGACGGATCCGAACAAGTATTTTACACATTCGCTGCCACCCCCTGATTTTATTCCGGTTGCAGATTCAGATTGTTTCCTATTTTTACCCTGAAAAAGAATGCTGTACTTGTCGGCACCGGCAATGCAGTGCAACATGCCGAATTTATGAAACACCTGATTCTCCTGCTTTCCCTTTTAACCTCCTTTCAAATCGCTGCACAAACGCCCGCTACCCAGACAATAAGAGGTGTTGTGCAAGACAAATTAACCGGACAAACACTCCCGGGAGCAAGCATCACTGTAACGGACACAAAAATTGGCGCCGTAAGCGACGAAAACGGTGCATTTGTGCTCAAGGATATACCCATAGGCCGTACAGGTATCAGATGCCAGCTGATTGGTTATGAGCCCTTTTCACAGGACGGGATTATCCTGACGTCCACCCGCGAGGTTTTTCTGGAAATCAGTCTGAACGCCGGCACCATCAAGGGCGAGGAAATTGTGGTAAGTGCTGCCAAAAATGCCTTTGAGGCCGTAAATCCGCTATCGGTCGTAAGTACTCGCTCGTTTGTTGCGGAAGAAACCGACCGTATCCCGGCCGGCATCAACGATCCGGGAAGGGTGGCCCTCTCCTTCCCGGGAGTAAAACAGGGTCCCGACGAAACAGAAAACACCATTATTGTGCGCGGAAACTCTCCCGTGGGCATACTCTGGCGCGTGGAAGGTATTGATATGCCCAACCCGAATCACTTCGCCCTGATCGGATCATCGGTGGGTGGCGTCAATGTGTTCAGTGCGCAACTGCTGGCGCGCTCCGACTTTTCATCAGGTGGTATGGCAGCCGAGTACGGCAATGCCATTTCGGGAGCATTTGATATACATTTCAGACAAGGCAACCTTGAAAAGCGCGAGCACAGGGTCAGAATAGGGCTTATCGGACTGGATTTTGCCACCGAAGGCCCCCTGAAAAAAGGTTCTTCCTCTTATGTGCTGAACTATCGGTACTCCACACTCGGCTTGCTCAGCAAATTCGGCTTCTATCTGGTTGGCGAGAGAACAACCAACGATTTCCAGGATCTTTCGTTTAACCTGGCCTTTAAAACGAAAAACCCCAAACTCAAGGCCACTGTATTTGGTATCGGCGGACTCAGTCTGGAGGAGTATTTACCCGTAGCCAATGCAGCCGACCGCGATCCGAAAGTTTTTAATAACCGGGAATTTCAGCACAAGCCCGCCAAAATGGGGGCGCTGGGCACTACCCTCACCTATCTGCCCGACTCAAGATCATATCTGAAAGCGGTGGTCGCACTCATCGGCTCCGAGATACGCCGCGAAAACGACACCCTGGATGCTACTGGCACCCATTTCAGATACCACACTGAACAATTCACCGACAGACGACTTTCCGCATCTCTCACCTATAATATACGGTTCAACGAAAAAATTGGCTTCAAAACCGGCTTGATCGCCCATCAGGTATTTTTTGACTTCACCCGCGATGTAATCCAGCTTCGAAGTATCAACAATATCAGCAACATTGAAAGAGGCGGATCGGTCAGCGGCAACGGCAACACTCAGATTTTGCAAGAATACGCGCAGGGCATCTTCAAACTGACCCCTCGTCTCACTGCAAACATTGGCTACCACTTCCTGCAGCTGAACGTAAACAAAAGTCGCTCCATGGAGCCCCGCGCCTCCCTCCAGTACGCCATCGCCAACAACCAGCGAATCAGCCTGGCTTACGGTCTCCACGGACAGACGCTGCCGCTGATGACTTATTTTTTCCGCGACAGCACCGGCTCATTCGTCAACCGCGACCTTAAACTGCTGAAAACCGACCATCTGGTACTGGCTTATCATATTTTCACCGAAAGCCGGATGAAAATCAGTTTCGAAACATACGCCCAGAAAATCAGAAATGTACCAGTCATACCGGATCCGGAAAATAACTACTGGATGCTCAACAATACCAGCGGATACCCCATTTTCAAGGTAGTGAGCGAAGGCCGCGGAGTCAATTACGGACTGGATGTGGCCGTGGAGAAAATGTTCACCCGATCGTATTATGTACTGGTAACAGGCTCGCTGCTGGGTGCAAAATTCCAGCCCTTCAACGGAAAAACATATAACTCCAGATGGGCTTCCGGATTCACCAGTTCCCTGACCGCAGGAAAAGAATTCAACTTCAGAAAAGGACGTGTCCTGCAAATAGGCGGTCGTTTTCTGTGGAGCGGAAACGCCCCCTACACCCCTTATGACCCGGTACAATCACAGATACAGGGTACCTATGTGGCCAGCGACGCCATCAATTCAGCCAGAATCCCCAACTACTTCCGCCTCGATACCAGGGTGCAGTACAGATATAATGCACCACGGCTGGCAGGCAGTATCAGTCTGGATATTCAGAATGTTTTGAACAGAATCAATGCAACTGGTGTTGGTTATGATGCCGACACAAATTCTACTTACATTCAGTACCGGGGTGGCGGCTTCGTGCCCGTGCTGGCGTTTCAATTCGACTTCTGAACATAAACACAAAATGTCCGTTTCTGAAAAACTCCGCGCCCTCTTCGAGTCCAAATCGAAAGCAAACCTCGAAGCTGGCCAGGCTTTCCTGAGTGAAAACGCACTTCGTACAGGGGTAACAACCCTCGAAAGTGGCCTTCAATACGAAATCATACAGGCAGGTGATGGTCCCAAACCGGGTCCCACGCAGGTTGTCAAGTGCCACTACCACGGTACACTCATTGATGGCAGGGTATTCGACAGTTCCGTGCAACGGGGCCAACCAGCCTCCTTCCCGCTTAACCGCGTAATCCCGGGCTGGACAGAAGCCCTGCAACTTATGGGAGTGGGCAGCAAATGGAGACTGTTTCTTCCTCCTCATCTGGCCTACGGCGACCGGCAGGTAAGCGCTGAAATCGGCCCGAACAGCACGCTCATCTTCGAGGTGGAGCTGCTGGGGATTGGATAGTTTTTTTTGCAGCTACTATACTTAAAACAGCCATACCTGCGTTAAGTATATATTATCCCTGCAAAACACCTAAACTACTCTGAACAGAATCTCGAACCATGGCAAGCGCAAACTACAAGATCCTGCTGGTGGAAGACGACCAAAACTTTGGTGATGTACTTCGCTCCTATCTCGAAATGCACGACTATGATGTCACTCTGGCTACCGACGGGGTTGCCGGACTCGAAGTTTTCCGAAAAGGAGCCTTCGATTTGTGTGTTTTCGATGTAATGATGCCCCGAAAAGACGGCTTCACACTCGCTAAAGATGTTCGTGAGCGCAATAAAGAAATTCCGATCATCTTCCTGACAGCCAAAACCATGAAGGATGATGTGCTGCAGGGATTCAAAATCGGAGCTGATGACTACATTTCCAAGCCGTTCAATTCCGAAGAGCTGCTCCTCCGTATTCAGGCGGTATTGAAACGCGCCAACAAGGGCCCCGATCCGCGCGACGAGCAGCGAGAGTATATCATCGGGCTTTACCACTTCAACTACCCGCTGCGCATCCTCACATTCAATGGAGAAACCTCCGGCGACAAACAGTGGAAGCTCAGTCCCAAGGAGGCCGAGCTCCTGAAGATGTTCTGCAAGTACATCAATGATGTGACGCCCCGCTCGGAAGCACTTACCAAGATCTGGAATGAAGATACCTACTTCACAGCCCGGTCCATGGATGTGTTCGTCACAAAACTCCGCAAATACCTCGCACTCGACAGCAATATCGAGATAGTCAATATTCACGGAAACGGATTCCAGCTGCTTGTAAAGGAATCTGCCGGCGTGACGGGCTAAGCGTTTACTCAGGATTTTCCGGCATAGTTTAGATGGCTCATTTCGCCAATGCCGGAAAATCCTGAGCGTGCTTCAAAGGGTATAAGGCAAATTCGTTCAACAGCGCAGGGTTTATTATTTTTGTGGCTCAGAACGAACTGACTATGTCCCTCCTCCAGCGTATCTTCCAGAAATACACCGGCGTCCTGCGCAGCCTCAAGGCTGTATATGTGATAAACAACCTGCTCAATGCAGGGAAACTGCTGCGGAACCGAACGCTCTACCGACACTTCGGTGTTTCAAAAAGTGTATTCAGCCCAATCGGCTTCAGCGATTTCAAACATAACCCGCACTCAGACGAGGCGCCCTGGCTCGACCGGCCGGAGCGCCTCGTTCTTTTGGAAAACAATCCGGAATTTCAGGCTTTTTCTCCTGAGATCCAGACTGAAATCAGGCGATTCGAACGCGAGGGATATATGATACTCAACCGGTTTTTCAATCCCGAAGATACCATCCAGCTGAATAAAACCGTGGACGAGATGCTGGAAAGCGGCAAGACTGGCTACAACTATACCGGAAGAAAGATATTCAACCTCTGGGAAAGCAGTGAACTGGCCCGCGAGCGCTTCTTCAGGAATCCGGAACTGATGAATCTGCTTTCTTTCTTGCTCGGACGCCGGGTTATTCCCTTCCAGTCGCTCAACTTCACCCGCGGCAGCGAGCAACGGGCGCACTCGGATGCCATACACATGACCACCCAGCCACAGGGATTCCTGATTGCTACCTGGATTGCACTGGAAGATATTGATGAAGGAAGCGGCCCGCTGGCTTACTATCCCGGAAGTCACAGACTGCCCTTTGTTTCAACCGAGGACTATAACTCGGGAAATGGCACTTTTACCATTGGCAGCGACAGCAATCGCCATTACGAGGATAAAATCGAAGAAATTATAGCGCAACAGGGCCTTGAAAAGCGCGTTTTCCTCGCCAACCGGGGCGATGTGCTCATCTGGCACTCCAATCTCCTGCATGCAGGTACGCGCATCACGCGCGAGGGCGCAACACGTCGCAGCATGGTGTGCCACTATTACGCCGAAAATGCAATTTGCTATCATGAAATGTCGCAACGCCCGGCAATATTACCCGTTTAATTCCCGACAGAACCCACCGGGAATACAGGCTTAAATGCTGACAGAACCATTTTCCACCTCGAAAATCCGGAAATCACCGGGAAACTCCCTGATTACAGCCTCTATTCTGAGCCGCTGTGTGTCGGTAATAAACACCTGACCAAAATCACGCTCGAGTAACAAGCCAACCAGATGCCTGACACGGTTTTCATCGAGTTTGTCAAAAATATCATCGAGCAATAATATGGGAGCTGTGCCGGTGCTGAGCCGAAGAGCCTCGTATTGTGCTAGCCGCAATGCCAGCAGGAAGGACTTTAGTTGCCCTTGTGAAGCAAACTTCTTCACAGGAAGATCATTCATAAACAGTCGCAGGTCATCCTTGTGTACACCAGCCGTGGTTCGCTGCAAAATTCTGTCCTTGTCCAGATTCTCGCTGAGCACACTTTCCATTGACTTTTCTTCCAGATCAGACTGATAGGTTACGCTGACACGCTCCCGGCTGCCCGATATAGCGGAGTAAAAATCAGAAAAAAGGGGAATCAGTGTGGCTTCAAACGCCTTTCTGTGCGAAAACACCACCGATGCAGGCCCCGGCATTTGGCGGTCTATGCTTTCAAGCAGAGCAGCATCGAAGCGATGATGTTCTGCAAATGACTTCAGCAGGGCATTCCGTTGACGGAGCAGGGCATTGTAGGTCATCAGATTGCCCAGATAGTCAGCCGAGTTTTGAGCGAGTGTGGAGTCAATGAATTTACGGCGGTCCTCGCTACCCTCCTGTACGAGCGCTACATCGTCGGGAGCAATCATAACCACCGGGAAGCGGCCTATATGATCGGAAAGACGCTCCAGAGTATTACCGTTTCGCTCGAATTCCTTGGATTGACCGGCTAGAAACCTGGCCACGATTTTGGTGTGTTCGCCAGCTTGATCAAAATATCCTTCAACCCGGTAAAACGACTCCTCATGTCTCACCAGATTGCGGTCACTGAGACCCGAGTGGCTCTTGCACAGACAAATCAGGTGAATGGCATCCAGCACATTTGTCTTCCCCATACCGTTAAGGCCGGTCAGGCAATTCAGACGCGCCGAGAAGTCAAGATACTGACTCTCATAGTTTTTGAAGTTGGTAAGTTTGAGCCGGGCCAGAAACAAATCAGGATGGATTCGAATAGTTAAATATCCACTGTACCCCGAATCTGTCTATACAGGAACCGAAAAAGGCTCCCCAGAAGGTTTCCTGAAGTTGAGAGGTAATGACCCCGCCATCCGACAACAAATCGAAAAGCCTGGAGGTTTCTTCACGCGAATCGGGTTCTATACTGATATGTACATTATTACCCGTCGCAATCTGAAAACCCATAGATTCAGGGGCATCCGAGCCCATCAGGACATGACCACCGAGAATAGGCAGTTCGATGTGCATAATAAGGTTTTTTTCCTCCTCGGGCAGGGTATTATCGGGTATTTCGGAGAAACGCTTGATACCTTCTCCACCGAATTCACCGCCAAAAACAGACTGATAAAACCTGAATGCCTCTTCAGTTGAGCGCGCGAAATTCAGGTAGGTTGACACTCTTGCCATGTTTGCAGATTGAAAGTGGTGCTTATTTATCGGAGAGAAATCGGATTAGCACAAGGCGAATATCATTTCGGATATCAGCCTTGTCTTTTGCGTCGGGTTTGATAATGACCGGAATATCAGGATTCGTTGATTTCCCGTCGGCATCGAGTGATGCTTTCAGAAAGGTCATATTGGATTCATTCCCGGACAGCAGGAACTCCGGAAGCGCAATTTTGTACATTTTGTTTTCATCCAGTTCTTTTCCGGCTATATTCCATTTTCCTTCACCGGATCTGTCTATTTCCCGGAGTTGAAGATAACCGCCGTTTCCTTTATTGCCATAACTGGCATCAAGGGTTTTTCTGAGCAGGGAACCCCGCATTTCAACCTCCAGAACTGCTCCGCCGAAAGGCATCATCCTGGCCACATCCAGTTCAGACAGTTTGCCTGACAGCACATCGTCTATCCGGATAGAACCGCTGTTGAGCAGTGCTGCATCCGGTTTGTTTCTGGAGGCAGCCATCATGGCGCCCGTGATTACCTGGCCCACAGGAACCTGTTGCTGGCGAATCACAGACTCCCTGCAATCCAGTGGCTCTTTGAGGTCGGTAATGACACGCCTGGCATCAATACCCGCTGCAGAAAGTGCTTCTTCCCTTATTTTTTCCCATTTCGACACTACCAGAGCAGTGCCTGGCTCATCCGGAAGTGTGGCGTCAATTTGCCTCAGTTCAGAAGAAACAGTAACCGCCTTTTTATGTTTGTCAAAGTGCAGTGTATGCACATAAACTGTCTTTGCATTGGCATCGGCCTTGGCCACTGTAGTATTGCCGATATGAAAAATCATGTTGTTGTGATCATGACCTCCCATCACCAGTGGAATCTGCGGCAAAAAGCCGGCCAATTTTTTGTCGTCGGCAATATTCAGATGGGTGATGGCGACTACGGCATCGGTTACAGGCTGTAAAACACTGAAACTTTCACGGGCTTTGGCCTCCCAGTCAGAATATGAAACCCAGGGTTTCTTCCCGGTACTGATAACCGCACCAAACAGACCAAGATCAAGGGTGGTTCCGTCAGCATCCGTGAAATGCATTATTCGGGTGTCTTTACATTCAGAAACAGAACCATCGGGTTTTTGCCTGTAAAACGGCTTGAGCACCTCTGCCCCACCCTGAACAGCCGTCTGGGGCTTCATACGAAGATTCCCGCCCAGCCACTCAAAAGATGATTCGTTCATTCTTTCCTGCAGATCCTGCAGGTCGTAGTCAAATTCGTGATTGCCAAACACCACCATATCGAGGCCAAGCGCGTTCAGTGTTTCCACCATATGACGGCCTCTTATTCGCTTGTTTTCATATTTCAGCGAACCGGTTATAGACGGACTGATAAAATCGCCGGCAAGTATGGTGAGTGTGTTGGGATTTTTTGCGAGCAGATCTTTCCGAAGTGCCGCCACCCGTGCGAGGCCGCCGCGATTATCGGCCCCCGGACTGATTTCATACACGTCGTTCATCTGAAGGAAAACGACCTCAATCTGCCCGTCATCACCTCCGGAAACGGTTGACTTGTCCTTCAGTATCCCGCAGGAGGCTGAAAAACCGAGCGCAGACAGGAGAACAAGACGATTTACCCGAGAAGAAAATTTGAGCATTGTGGCGGAATTTGCGGAAATTAGCGCGAAGATAGAAATTTATCAGGTATTTTGCCTGCATACTTGCTCTTTCCAACCGCTGAATACAAGAAAATTCAGGTTTATGAATCAAAATAACTCCACCACACCGCCCGTTTTGTGGCAGCCCGATCTTGAAACGCAGGATCAGAGTCACCTGTACCAGTTCATGCGATGGCTGCATCAGGAAAAAAATCTCTACTTTGAAGACTACCACGCACTCTGGAAATGGTCCTGCGATTTTCAGGCAGATTTCTGGGAAAGTCTGTGGGTTTATTTCCGGATTATTTCTCATTCCTCCTACAATAGTGTTCTCGGGAGCCCTGAAATGCCGGGCGCCCGATGGTTTGAAGGGGCCACTCTGAATTATGCAGAACATGTTTTCAGGGGGAAAACTTCTGCATATCCAGCAATTGTTTTTCAAAGTGAACAACACGAAATGCAGCATATTTCGTGGGATGAGCTGGAGCGGCAAACCGCAGCATTCGCAGCATTTTTGAGAAAAAAAGGAGTTGTAAAAGGCGACCGGGTGGCCGCGTATCTTCCCAATTCACCACATGCCATTGTTGCATCGCTTGCCTGTATGTCAATTGGCGCAATATGGTCGTCCTGCTCTCCCGATTTCGGCGCCTCCAGTGTGGCCGACCGCTTTGTTCAGATAGAACCCAGGGTGCTGATCGCCGTTGACGGGTATTCCTATGGCGGAAAATCCTTTGACAAAACAGGTGAAGTTAGTCAGCTCTGCAACCTGCTCCCGTCGGTTGAACAGATTGTACTTGTTCCCTACCTGAAATCAAATACAACACCGGCAGTCGCCCCCAACGGATCCGGCGAGCTGGTTCTTTGGGATGAAATTCAGTCCGGATTCAGCAACTCACAACTGGAGTTTACACCCCTTGAGTTCTCTCATCCAATCTGGGTACTCTATTCTTCGGGCACGACCGGCAATCCGAAAGCTATTACCCACTCACACGGGGGCAATTTGCTGGAGCACCTGAAGTACCTGCATTTTCACAACGACGTACACCCGGGAGAACGCTTCTTCTGGTACTCCACCACCGGATGGATGATGTGGAACTTTACGCTCGCAGCCCTGCTCGCGCGCGCCACCATTGTACTGTACGACGGCAGCCCCGGTTATCCCGACCTGAACGTGTTGTGGGAACTGACTGAAAAAGCAGGAATCACGCACTTTGGTACGAGTGCACCATTTTTGGTAAGCTGCATGAAGGCCGGACTATCGCCGCGCTATCGGTTCGACCTGAGCGGCTTGCGAAGTATCGGCTCAACGGGTTCGCCACTGCCTCCCGAGGCATTTGGATACGTTTATGAACATATCAAAGGCGATGTATGGTTGTCCAGCATGGCCGGCGGCACCGACGTCTGCACAGCCTGGGTGGGAGGCAATCCGCTGCTGCCTGTATATCAGGGAGAAATCCAGTGTGTATGTCTCGGTTGTGCCATGGAAAGCCGGGATGAAGATGGCAATTCTGTACCGGAAAATGAAGTCGGTGAAATGGTGGTCACCCGTCCTATGCCATCCATGCCTGTATTCTTCTGGAATGATGAAGACGGGGCCAAATACAAAAGCTCCTATTTCGAGCATTTTCCAGGCGTATGGCGCCACGGCGACTGGATAAAAATAACGGAAAGAGAATCTGTGGTCATACTTGGTCGCTCCGATGCCACACTGAACAGACAGGGCGTTCGTATCGGCACCGCCGAAATATACAGAGCCCTCGATCAGATACCTGAAATCAGGGATTCACTGATTATAAACCTGGAAAAAGCAGATGGAACCGACTGGATGCCGCTTTTTGTCCTGCTGAATACAGGTGCAGAACTGGATGAAATTCTCACTGGCAAGATCAAAACAGTACTGAGAACGACATACAGCCCCAGACACGTTCCCGATACCATCATTGCCGTCCCGGATATTCCCTACACGATCTCGGGAAAGAAAATGGAGACCCCGGTCAAGAAGATTTTTCAGAAGCGGCCACTCGACAAGGCTTTCAATCCGGATTCAATGAGAAACCCTGAATCAATGAAACTTTTCATTGATCTGGCAGAAAAGATGTGAATGCCAGCGACCGGCGCTGGTCAGACGTAGAGCGTTAATGCGTTTTCATCGAAAACATCTCGCATTCTGACTGCTAACTCCGTCTTTTACATCCGATTTTGAAAATGAATACCATGCTTATTTCCATTGAACACCTGAACAAGACATATATCATGGGTACCGAGAAGGTGGAGGCCCTGAAAGATGTGTCTATAAATATTGAAAAAGGCGAGTATGTAGCCCTGATGGGCCCGTCGGGCAGTGGGAAATCCACGCTGATGAACCTGCTCGGCTGCCTCGACAGCCCGTCGCGAGGCCAGTACTGGCTCAATGGAAAGGAAGTCAGCACAATGGAAGACTCCGAACTGGCTGAAGTCAGAAACAAGGATATTGGCTTTGTATTCCAGACCTTCAACCTGCTCCCGCGTTTGTCTGCACTCGAAAACGTGGCACTTCCCCTGGTATATGCCGGGGTGAACAGGGAAGACCGGCTGGCCAAGGCCCGAAAAGTACTGGAAGCTGTGGGTCTGGGCGACCGGGTTACACACAAGCCTAACGAGTTGTCGGGCGGACAGCGTCAGCGAGTGGCTGTAGCACGCGCACTGGTGAATGACCCGGCGATTATTCTTGCCGATGAGCCCACGGGAAACCTGGATACCAAGACAAGTTACGAAATCATGTCGCTGTTCGAAGAGATTCACAAAGCGGGCAACACCGTCATCCTCGTAACACACGAACAGGATATAGCCATGCACGCACACCGTATTATCAGACTTCGCGACGGACTGGTGGAGAGCGATGTGCTTAATGAACCAACGGCCCTGGCAAAAGTGTGAAAATCAGCGGAATATCTTCTCTACCTCGTAAATTGAGTTAATCTTGCCTGCAAACAGGCAGTAAAAGCGAGGTGATTCGCTGAGCATGGAAATCTCTGTCGGCCTGCCGTCGTCTATGTAACTGGCCTGCAGTTTCGATTTGATGGTGAAATAGGAGAATAGATACTCAAACTGAACAGAATCCGAAAAATAGCGCTTCATCTGCGCCAGCATTTTTTGCGCATTACTGACCGGCCTGCGGGAACAATCAGTACATATTCCGGGTGCCTGTGGCGTACATGCCGCATCATCGGGAGTCTGGCAATCAAAAACAGGCATTTCATCGGTAGAAATAGCGTGATGCGTATAAGCCACTGAGGACAGTGAAAGCAGCCCGCTCAGTCCGTAGGGCATAATAGAACCAAACGGACCATCCATTACCGTAAGACCCATATTGGCGAACTGCCTGGATGTAATGAAACCAATTTCGGATATCTCGTGCGTGAGCGCGAGCGAGGGCAACCCGAACAGGAGGTTGATGCTGTTCGTGGCTGCATAAGTGGCATTAATCACAGCATCCGTTTCCAGCAACAGCGATTTCTCTTCAGTTTGTACCGTCACCTGCCAGGAATTACCCGAGGCTCCGGCGTCGGTGAGCCTTGAACCGGTGAGTACATCTATAGAGGAACAACTCATTACCTTTTCCGAGTAATAGTTGCCGAGCAAAACGGGGTCAAACGAGTGTTCTTCCGTTCTGTAAACAGCCTCAAGCCTGTCGTAATTGAACAGGGGATGGTCATTTGTTCTTTCGCACCTGATGTTCAGGTATTCACAGAACCGCTCGAACTGCAACGGGTCCGTAAAACTTCCATACTTGTCTATGGCGTAATATTTCTCGAATGAGGAATGCACAAAAGGGCGATGTTCGGCGGTGAACCGCTCCTTGTGTTCGTCGCTCATGGCAGCAGTAGCCAGGCTGCGCGGGTAATGATAACCGCTGTGCAGACGGGCCTGATTCACCAGTGACGCTTTTCTGAAGAGAAACTGTTCTTTTTCTATCAATACAACAGAAGCACCCCTTCCTGCCAGAAAAAGTGCGGCGTAACACCCGAAAATGCCGCCTCCGATTACCGCATAGTCATAATGCTGCATGAAAAGTGGAGCGCCTGCGAGAATCCCCGGGCTTCAGAATCAGTTTTTCGTATTGGATATAACAGCGCTGGTATCACCAATACGGCAGGTACCATTATAACGGGCGCCTTCGTCAACAATCATTGTTTTGGCTGTGATATTACCCTCGATAACCGCTGTTTCCATCAGGTGAAGAGCCTCCCGGACATGCACATCGCCCTTTACCTTGCCTTTGACAGCGGCATCGCGCGCGTTGATATTTCCCTGAACGAAGCTGCCCTCTCCCATCACAAAGCGCTTGTCAACTTTGACCTCTCCCTGAATAACTCCGTCGAGGCGAACATTTTCAGAGCACTCGAATTTGCCTTCAATGGTAGTACCCTTGGCAATTACGGTGGTGGCTACCCCGTCCTTTTCTGCGCTGAGGCCTGTAGCAGAGGTTGTGCTCTTGTCTTTTGAACCTGATCCGAACATATACGTTTATTTTTGGCGGTGGTTGTTTTAATTGACTTGCAGACAGGCAGCTTGTGCCCGACTCGCCCGCAAAAATGCGTATTTTTGCGGAGTTTTCTGAATCAAGTCAAAAAAATAAACTTTATTTAATTTATTACTGATTGATTATCAGTAATATAACCAACAAAATGTCAGTAATTATTCTTGCCATTGAATCTTCCTGCGACGACACTTCCGCTGCGGTTGTGCGCGACGGGGTTGTTTTATCAAACTGTGTAGCCAATCAGGATGCGCACCAGCAGTATGGTGGTGTGGTGCCGGAGGTCGCCTCGCGCGCGCATCAGGCGAACATCATACCGGTGGTGGATCTTGCGCTGAAGAAAGCGGGCGTAGGCAAGGATGAAATTACGGCTGTGGGATTTACCAGAGGCCCCGGGCTGCTCGGCTCGCTTATCGTAGGCACTTCATTCGCCAAATCCTTTGC
>JBEGNB010000362.1:0-8291 GCA_041182785.1 Bacteroidota bacterium | reverse complement strand
GACGGTGAGCTGGTGGATGCCAGCGGTAAGCCTGTTCTTGAGAATGGCGCGCCTGTCGTGGTCAAAAAAGATGACTCTTATCTGCTGCATGGTCATGAGCATGATGGCAAGATTGAACTTGAAAAGAAGTATATCAAATACACCTCCGGTACTTATGCCGGTCAGGTACAAGAAGTAGGTCAGGGTCCGAAGGCATTCGGTGCATTGTTCTTCTTCATAACTGGCTTCCACGGCTTCCACGTGTTCTCGGGCGTGCTGTTCCTGACTATCATTATGCTTAATGCGATGAGTGGTCTGTACGTTTCCCGTAAAAACGGCTACGAGATGGTTGAGAAAATCGGTCTCTACTGGCACTTCGTGGATCTCGTCTGGGTATTTGTATTCCTCGTGTTCTACCTGCTCTAAACCATCAACTCATCACTCTCAACTATTCAAGTTCAACAATATGGCTGGACATCAAACATACGAAGAGCAGAAGCAACTGGTATTCTACGGACTCAAATTGCTCGCTGTAATAACTATTGTGGAAGTAGCATTTGCACTTTTTGCAAAGGGACATATTTCTCCAAGTATCACTTTCGGTAAAGACGGTGGTTTTGGGCAGGCCCTCTACATGATGGCTATGGTAGGTGCCAGTGCCTACAAAGCCTACTTCATTGTATTCTATTTCATGCACATGGCGCATGAAGTCCGCGGACTCGTCCTTAGTGTACTGTTGCCCACAACTTTGCTTATATGGGCAATCATCGCTTTCTTCCAGGAAGGTGGCTCCTGGGGCAGCAGGCGTGAACAGATTAAGGAAAAAAATCTGGAAGTTGTTCAACCGGCTCCCAAACCCCAGGGATACATCCTGCCGGGTACATACAAGGGATAAATAATCTGAGGCGGGGAACAAAACCCCGCCTTTTTTGTTTTAAAAAAGATAATTCTGTTTCATCTCGTCAGCCAAAGGCTTACTCAAACCGGAATTTCCCGATATGTCCAATCAAGAAAGTACAGGCAAATCCACCGGTGTGAACAAAATAGTTCGTGCCGGCATTATAGTCTTCATGCTGGTAGTTCTACCAGCCTTTTCCTATTATTACCTGAGTGGAGGGCTCAAGCTCCGGAAGGATGCCATAGGAAAGAAGGAGACTTATGGTCAGGTAAGACCGATATATGTTATCTATCCTGATGGCCTGAAAGAAGATCAGATCAAGGACAAGGTTTGCGTCATTCACTACTTCGGCGAGGGCCCTGATCTCACTCCCGAGAACAGGCAAATTCTCGACACCGCAGAAAAGCTTTTCGACCAGTTTGGTACCGACAATAACTTTCGTCTGGTGATGATCGCCCGGGATGGAACGGC
The DNA here is from genome assembly GCA_041182785.1 of Bacteroidota bacterium. GTDB lineage: Bacteria > Bacteroidota > Bacteroidia > Chitinophagales > Saprospiraceae > M3007. The sequence continues at coordinate 6,943 of JBEGNB010000362.1, read as the reverse complement.
AGAGTTTCGTTCACATTACCAGAAGATGCCAAGTTCGGATTTCGTCACCTGGGCATGGAACGGTTCTACAGGACACTGGCGGACAATCATGGAAAATGCCTACGATTTGTACTGCAAATCCGAGGATGTTGATCCTGAAAAATACTATTTCGGGGTTTGTGATGCCACTGGTCAGATCCGGCATTTCTATAATGCGCTTGACAAGGATGATGTCAATAAAATGGTACAGCATATTGCTATTATGCTGCCCAATAGTTGAACCGGACAACTCCAAACACATATCCAGAATACGCTATGGCAAATATTGCACTCGAAAAAAAACTCAATACGCTGGCTTACGTCGTCTCAGTAGTAGTACTGTTGCTCGTAGGTCTGATGCGTCGTGTGAAGATTGAAACTGATATTGATTTCAGTTTTCTGCCACCCGTACATGCTTCTCTTAATGCCCTCACAGCTGTAATACTGGTGGTGGCATTCATTCATATCAAAAACGGAAGAGTTGAACAACACCGGAAGGCAATTTATGCGGCCATGGTCACCTCGGCACTTTTTCTGCTCAGTTACGTTCTTTATCATTTCACCACGCCCGAAACCCGGTTTGGTGGCGAGGGTACAATAAGGTACATCTACTTTTTCATTCTTGTTACCCATATCGTACTGGCTGCAGTAACGCTGCCTTTCATTCTGCTGACATTTAACAGGGCGTACACCGACCAGTTCGACCGCCACAAGAAGATGGCCCGCTGGGTTTTCCCGTTGTGGCTTTATGTGGCAGTAACCGGCCCGGTTTGCTATCTGATGCTCAAACCATACTATTGAACTAAACAAAACGATATCATGCGTTCGTTTCTTCAAAAATCGGTATTGCTTCTGTTCTTCATTGTCGCTGTGTGTACTGCTGTATCTGCGCAGTGCGCCATGTGCAAGGGGGCGGCGGAAACGGCATTAAAACAGGGAGGAGGAGATCCTCAGGGACTTAATAATGGCATCTTGTACATGCTGGCGATGCCCTATTTGCTTGTTGGAGCTATCGGGTTCTGGTGGTGGAAGAACAGAAGAAATGAGAACGATCCGCCCATTCCTGAGATGTTCGACGAGGAGGAATAGTTCAGAATTCGTCGGAGGAGGAGGGCTTTTTCAATTCTGAGAACGTTTTCCATATTTGCCAGCACCACCAGGCTGCCAATACAGGAGTCACGAGCAGACTGAGGCTGTTGTAGTAGAGTGCACTTTCCAGATCAAAATGGATGAGGTGCATAACTGCTCGCGTCATGCCACATCCCGGGCACTCAAGATTCAGAAACCTTTTGGACGGGCACATTGTCGGGCCATCGTCGAAATAGTTTGGTGGCAGTATGAGCAGAATGATCGGAATCAGTATCATCACTGCTATCAGTACACCCGCGATTACTTTATTTTTTCCCATTTTGTATAAACAGCCGCGATGTTGGATAACCAGCACCGCGGCTGTTGATTAACTGTCACAAATTACTTGTAGTAGTCCTTCATTTTTGTGAGGGCGTGGATAAGTCCGGGCAGCCAGCACAACATCGTGAGCAACAGATTGATAATCCAGTCGGAGCCAGACCAGTCACTGAAAAGGCCCATGGCAATCCATGCCAGACCAAAAATTGCCAGCAGGATATAGACATTCTTGTCAATATCCGGATCGCTGTTCTGCATATCGCCAAGCTCATTTTTGACCTTGATCTGGGCGGCTTTCAGTGCCACTGCATTTTTGATACCCAGGCGTTGGCCAGTCATTTCGTGATACTTGGCAGGTGTAAGATCCAGAAATTTCTCCGCACCCATTTTAACGAGGTTTGGGTCAATCTCTTTGACAGCTGTTGCGCTGTTCATGTCATTCAGACTGACAGTTGTTTCGGCTTTTGTGTTTCCGTAGAGCGAAAACAATAAAGCCATTGCTAGGCAGAGTTGTTTCATAGTAAAAGGAATAGTGTTGGTTATGCCTACTCGCTCAGGGCTTTTCGGCTTCGGCCCATTTTTTGGTAGTGCTAAGTTATACATCACCTGTATCACCTTTACCGACATTAAGATTTTTAAAACAAAATATCCTTTACAGGCATCCCGATTCAGGTTCAAAATGGCGATTCGGGGTATGTTTGAGCTCAGTTTTTTGGCTTCGTGATAATTTCTGCCCATTTTTGCCCCCGATAAATAATTGTCATGAAAATAGCTGTCTTTCCGGGGTCATTTGACCCCATAACCGTTGGTCATGTTAACCTGGTTGAACGGGCACTGCCACTTTTTGATAAAATTGTGGTTGCGGTTGGTATCAATTCTTCCAAGAAATATCTTTTCTCCCTGGAGCAGCGCATTGAATGGCTGAAGTTGGTTTTCCGGGGACATGAGAAGGTGGAGGTGGACCATTTTCAGCATCTTACTGCCCATTACTGCCAGAAAATCGGAGCGAGGTATTTGCTTCGCGGGCTCCGGAATGCCTCTGACTTTGATTACGAGAAAACCATTTCACAGGTCAATCACATAGTGGGGGAGGGAATAGAAACGGTTTTCCTGATTTCCCAGCCCGAATATTCGCATATCAGCAGTACGATAGTCAGGGAGGTGATTATTGGCGGCGCCGATGCCACACCATTTCTTCCCGCCGAAATCAGAATTGAACCCTTCAAACCGTAATGGAAGATGCTGTTTTTCAGTGTACCTTTGTGAATCCGTTCAAGCCCTTTTCACCATTTTCCAAATTCAATACCATGACAGACGCAATTTTTTCAGTTCCTCAGCCCGTTAATGAGCCTGTATGGAATTATGCTCCGGGTTCTCCGGAGAAGCTTGCACTCAAGAAGGCGCTTGCCGAGGCAAAGGCAACCCGGAAGGATATTCCGATGTATATAGGAGGCAAGCATGTCTTTACCAGTGAAAAGGTAGCCATTCATCCACCGCACGAGCGCGCGCACACGCTGGGGTATCACGCGCGTGGAACAGCGGAGCATGTTCATGCCGCCATTGATGCGGCGCTCGGGGCAAAGCCGGCCTGGGAGGCTATGCCATGGCAGGAGCGCGCAGCCATATTTCTGAGGGCTGCCGATCTTCTCACGGGTCCGTACCGCGCACGCATGAGCGCCGCAACGATGCTTTGTCAGAGTAAAAACGCCTTTCAGGCCGAAATTGACTGTATCTGTGAGCTGGCAGATTTCTGGCGCTACAATGTTTACTTCATGCAGGAGATTTATAAACAGCAGCCGGCCAGCGCCCGCGGCATGTGGAACCGTACCGACTGGCGTCCGCTGGAAGGGTTCGTTTTCGCCCTCACGCCGTTTAATTTCACAGCTATTGCCGGCAATCTCCCTACTGCACCCGCCATGCTGGGGAACGTGGCTGTCTGGAAACCCGCAGAATCCCAGATATATTCCGCGGCACTTATTATGGAAATACTGGAGGAGGCCGGTTTGCCTGCCGGTGTCATTAATCTGGTATATGTTGATGGTCCTACCATTGGAGATATCGTTTTCAGGCATCCGGAATTTGCAGGTATTCACTTCACGGGTAGTACCGGAGTTTTCCAGCGTATCTGGAAGACGATCGGGGAGAATATCGCCGGATATAAATCGTATCCGAGAATCGTGGGTGAAACCGGGGGCAAGGACTTTGTGGTTGCGCACAACTCTGCCGATCCGAAGGCTGTAGCAGTTGCCCTGGGAAGGGGAGCCTTTGAATTTCAGGGACAAAAATGCTCTGCGGCTTCGCGCGCGTACATTCCCGCAAGCCTATGGCCACAGGTCAGGGAGTATCTGGTGGCCGATCTGAAAACCATGCAGATGGGTTCCACAGAAGACTTCCGGAATTTCATCAATGCGGTTATTGACGAGAAAGCATTCGACAAAATTTCAGCGTACATTCAGGAGGCAAAGAAATCAGACAATGTAAAGGTTATTGCTGGTGGAAACTTTGACAAGTCGGTGGGTTATTTCATCGAACCAACAGTGCTGGAAGTCAGTGACCCCCACTATATTACGATGTGCGAGGAAATATTTGGTCCGGTACTCACAGTCTATGTTTATGAGGACGGGCAGTTTGAGCAGATACTCGATCTGACCAACACTACCTCACCTTATGCACTCACCGGCGCTATCTTTTCCAGAGACCGTGCTGCGATTGAACTGGCTGGCGACAAGCTGCGACATGCAGCCGGGAACTACTACATCAACGACAAACCCACGGGTGCCGTTGTGGGGCAGCAGCCATTTGGCGGCGGACGGGCTTCGGGTACCAACGACAAGGCTGGCTCCATGATTAACCTGTATCGCTGGTTATCACCACGTACGATGAAAGAAACGCTGGCGCCACCTACCGATTACCGCTATCCGTTTCTTTCAGAAGAATAATGAGAAAAAAGAGTAACGAGACAACCCTGGCAGAAGCCATGCAGATGATGCTCAGCGAGTTTCGTCTGGGAACTGAACTCCACGAGCGGAGGATTCAGAGTATTTGGCATGCTCAGATGGGTAAAACGATCTCTACCTATACTTCCGGCATCGCGGTGCGTAAAAATATACTTTATCTGAGTATAATTTCCGCACCGCTGAAGCAGGAACTGTCGTATTCAAAAGACAAGATAAAAATGCTGATAAACAGGGAACTCGGGGAGGAATACCTTGAAGATGTTGTTATTCGTTAGTAGCTGCAGGGCAGGGATACTTGCCACGTCAGAATATAATATCCCATAAACGATATATTTTTGCCACCGGAGGCAACCATTTTTTCATCAGGTACATCATCATTTTCGTAATCGTACTAATGCAACAATTCAGCGATCAGGAATTGGTTAGCGGGATCCTGCGGGGAAGTCCGGCGCATCAGTTGGCGCTGTATAAACAGTACAGTGTGCCGATGTTCCGGGTATTACTTCGTTTTTCCAGGGATAAATCCGAGGCTGAAGATATGTTGCAGGACGGGTTTGTGCGTGTTTTCAGGGATATTGCGCAATACAGGGGCGACGGGGCTTTGGGCGGATGGATCAGGCGTATTATGGTTAATACAGCGCTGAGTCACCTTCGAAAGCAAAAAGATTTTGTGAAAGATGTACCCGATTTCGCTCCCTATGAGGCAAAATTCCACACGGATGAAGATTTTGCTTCTCAGCTGGATGCACAAACACTGATGGGATATCTGCAGAAACTGCCTCCGGGTTACCGCGCTGTGTTCAACATGTATGCCATTGACGGTTACAGTCACGAGGAAATCGCCGAACAACTCAATATCACTGTAGGCACCAGTAAAAGCCAGTTGTTCAAGGCGAGAGAATACATCAAGAAAATCATTGACAAGTCCTTCATTCCTTCAAAATAATCCTTCTCGTAAACTGATCCGCAATGACTGATCCGAAAGAATTGAACGCAATTGACAAATTGTTCCGGGATACCTTCAGTAGCCTTCCCGACTCGCCCGCTCCGGATGGCTGGGATACCCCGTCGGAACAGGTCTGGATGCGGATTCGCCGCGAAACAGGATTCGCTCCTGCCGCCCCCGGTAAAAACAGCAAATGGATGCTGGCCGCTCTTACTGTCGGACTTGTAGTTGCAGGCATGTACTTATTCCGTTCTTCAGGTAGCGATGCACCCGGTACAAACAACAATACCGGAGAGACTCCTGCATCAACCCCGATAGTTGCAGCCGAGCCCGATACTCAGAAGGACATCACTGTGGAGGTTCCATCAGCTGAGAGAAGTACTTCTGTATTAGCCATAGAAAAAAATAATACTTCTTCCACACCTTCCAGTAATCAGCTGACAGGAGAAGATATGGCTACGAATCGCATGAAAGGGGCTGCACCATTACCCGGTACAGCCAAGCCGGCGGCTCCCAATACTACTGAAGAGCGCAAAGCTGCGCTGGAACAATTGTGGCGTACGCCGCTCGAAATGTTGCCTCCGCGGCGCAGATAAAGACTACATGGATTTGATCCACGCTTTTATAAGCGCAACACCTTCGTTGTGAACAAGTTGTCGGCCAAGTTCAGGCATTCTGACCCCCGGATCGGTACTCTCGATACGGTATAGCAGAATGCTCTCGTGAGGCTTGCCGGGCACAATTCCGTACCTTCTGTCGCCGCTTCCTCTTCCGGCTGCTACCGGCGGCTTCATGATACCAAGCCTCTCGCGGTCATTCTGTGCTGCCTCCAGAAACATCCCACTGGTGCTTGCTGGTCCGTGCGGATTGTGACAGTGCGCGCAGTTGCCTTCCAGATATGCGCGGGCTCCTTTCTCAAGCAGAGTCGCGTCAGCATGACCGGGGTCGCCGATAGTAGTATAATCGAAAAGTGCTGGAATATCTGCTGCCTGGTCCGGGAGTTGCGACAACCGGCCTGAGTCAGCCCATAGCTGCAACTGGTTGTTCCGGTTTAGTTGCGCAGCGTTCACTCCGACCGGCACAAATTTTCCATCGAACGAGTGACAGCCTTTGCACTGATTGGTATTGGGAACAACATAATCAACGTGCATTTGCTTGCCGTCTCTGTTTTTCCATTCGATCGGGAACACAGAACCGGCTACCTCCAGATCGGCATCAGTCTGCGTGGAGTTCCATATATAGGTGAGTGCTTTCCAACCGTTGTTGTCCCTCAGTAACAGTCGAGTCTCAGCCATCTTTTTGCCTTTGTCCGGAGATGTGGCATCATTGAAGTAGAAAAAATTTTTGATGACGGCTGATCCGGTCGGGAATTCGAACGCACCCTGGCCGGTGTATGTCAGGGAAGTGCCCGGCGGGAGGTATATAAATCGCTTCTTTTCGGCATAATCGGTGAATAGCGGAGCATTAACTTCATACTCGAAAACACCGTCGGCAGGCTTCAGGTCAGACAAGTTTCCGGTAAAAAAACGATAGTCGGACAAGTGCATCTTCGGAGCGATATCTTCACTGAAGTTGAAAGACAGTCCGGTAACAAGCGAAATGATGGCTATACCCG
>JBEGNB010000361.1:0-3672 GCA_041182785.1 Bacteroidota bacterium | reverse complement strand
TGCGCCTCCGATTCGCCTTCGTGCGCCATTTTCAGCGTAAAAACCTGTCCGGCAGCTGATTCTACCCTGAAATTCAGGTCTATTTCGCCGGGAAGCGGCGCAACAGCGACATCCAGTCCGTAAAGACTGGCAGCGAGCGATCGTATGAAAGAGGTATCAGGGCGAAAAAAAGCGTTCATAAAAGTATTGACATGGGTGAATCCCCTTCAAAAGTACGAAATTTGCGATTGCAGACAATAAAAGTCAGTCATGACACAGAGAAAGACCTACAAAGATCGCTTGCGCGCGCGAATTCTCGACAACACAGGATTCAGCAACAATACCGCTGCCGAGGCCAGTCGGCTTTCGAACCGCGACGGGTCGTACAATGTGCGCAAAACAGGCATGCCTTTCTGGGAGCGTTATTCGGCCATGCACACACTTTTGCGAATGAAAACGCGGCATTTCATCATGCTTGCCTTCGGCTACTATTTTCTGTTGAATACCCTGTTTGCACTCCTGTACTTCCTGGTTGGCGTACACGAACTCAACGGTATAGACCACGAGAACGGAGAGATGAGCGACTTTATGCAAGCCTTCTTTTTCAGTGCGCAGACACTCACGACCGTAGGATACGGGCATGTACATCCGGCAGGACTTATGGCCAATTCCCTTGCTGCCGTGGAGTCACTGACAGGCATACTCACCTTTGCCGTATTTACCGGACTCATCTATGCGCGTTTCTCACAGCCTAGAGCGCACCTGGTATTCAGCGACAACGCCATCATTGCCCCGCACAAAGGAGGCCGGGCGTTGATGTTCCGGCTTGCCTCGGCCAGAAACAACAATCTGACCGATGTGACCGTACAAGCCGTAGTGGCCATACATGCCGACGAAGGAAGCGGCGCTGCCACCCGGTTTTACAATCTACCCACAGAGATTTCGAAAATAAACACCCTGATTACCAGCTGGACCGTTGTACACGTCATAGACGAAAATAGTCCGTTATACGGATTACAGGCGAAAGATCTGGCGGAAATCAGAGCCGAGATACTCATCCAGATAAACGGGCTCGACGATCAGCTGTTTGTGACCGTACAACAGAAAACCTCGTACATTGCATCAGAAATCGTGTGTGATGCACGCTTTTTACCGATGATTTCACGTAGCAGCGATGGCAAAAAGACCATTGTTGATCTGGGAAAACTGAACAGCTACCAGCTCCTGAACGAGTCTAAATCCGGTTTGGAAAAATAGCGGAGCAGTAATTACCTTTGCGGTATAATCAACCGGAGAGATGGCAGAGTGGTTGAATGCACCTGATTCGAAATCAGGCGTACCGTAACAGGTATCGGGGGTTCGAATCCCTCTCCCTCCGCCTTAAAAAAGCAAAAAAGAGGTCAAATGCGTGTAAATCAGTGATTTACACGCATTTTTTTTTGTAATGCGTGGGCCAGAAAGTGCCATATTTTGCCATAGTTCTGCGACTTGTGGGGTTCCCAATTTGTTTTAACCCTGCAGGAATTCATAATCAGAATTATTGGCACAAATTGACACATAATGGCAATGAAGATCAATTAGTTATATATACTTTTATTTTCCCCGGCGGACGTATCTTTGCATCACAGAAATGGGGTGGCGCAACTTTAAAAAGTTTAGCCAATGTCGTCCACAAGATCAAACTTCTCAATTCTCTTCTGCATCAGCAGAACCAAGGTGAACAAACAGGGAGAGGTTCCCGTCCTCATGAAGATCAATATCAACGGGGACAGATCCGTTATCAACCTCAAAAGAACGGTCAATCCCGATGAGTGGAACTCAGCCGCTGGCCGCCAGCATGGCAACTCCAAAACTGCCAAACAGCTGAACGAGCTCATTGATACACTGCAGTTCAAGGCTCGCAGCAAGTACAATGATCTTCTCAATGAAACGGACGTGGTATCTGCCGCTACGCTTCGCGACGCCATCCTCGGTATCAACTCTTCCAGGTCAAAGGATATTATTGAAATCTGGAATGACCACCTGGATGAAATGCGCTCCCTGATTGGCAATGGTGCCTCGCGTGCAACTGTCCAGAAATATGGTTCCGCCCTCCGGCATCTCAAGCGGTTTATCCTGCTCAAATACCGGACTCGACAAATGTCGGTCAAAGCCATTGATCCCGATTTCATCGTCAAGTTCAGTAACTACCTGAAATCTCAAGCCGGTTGCAGTCACAATACGACGGTCAAGTTCATGCAAACGTTCCGTACCATCATCAAAATCTGCCTTCGTAACGCATGGACCACGAAAGACCCTTTTACAGGCTTTCAAATGAAACTCAAGATTGTGGACAGGGCCTATCTCACGGAACAAGAGCTGGATGTGTTGGCTGACTTTGAATCGGATAGCGACAGGCTGATCAGAATCCGTGATTTTTTTCTCTTTTCCTGCTACACCGGCCTTGCTTACATTGACATTAAAAACCTGCGGAAAAAGGATATTGCTCCGTCACCCTCTGAAACCGGTCTCTGGATACGCACCAAGCGTCAGAAGACGGGTGTGGTAACCAATGTTCCACTCCTTGTTTTGCCGCTGGAGATCATCAAACGCTACGGGTCGCTGGATAAAATGAGATCTGATGATCCCGTTCTGCCAATCCCCAGCAACCAGAAGATGAATGCCTACCTGAAGGAGCTGGCCGATCTGTGTGGCATTGAGAAGGAACTCACCTTTCACATCGCCCGGCATACTTTTGCCACCACGGTCACGCTGATGAACGGTGTTCCTATCGAAAGTGTGAGCAAGATGCTCGGTCATACCAACCTGAAAAGCACACAGCACTACGCCAAGGTGGTGGATAAAAAACTGGGTGACGACATGGTGGCGCTGGCCATGAAACTCTATATGAAGAAGAAGGTCGGCTCTGATTCTGCGCCTGCTCCCACGCGGAGGGCCAAAAGGACGCCTGTAAACCGGTAATTATTCGGGAGCCCCCGGTCTGGCGGGGCTCCCTTTTCAATTTCATCTTTCATGGATCAAATTTTCACCATCCGCACCTACGGTTTCGGAGAGCTGGCCCAGATGTATTTTCCGGCGGTTTCTCCCAAAACAGCCAGTACGAACCTGAACAACTGGATCAGGGCAGCTCCCGGACTTCGGGATGCCCTGCATGAGGCGGGCCGGCGGCCGGGCTTCAAAATCCTGAGTCCGGCACAGGTCAGGCTGATCGTGGAGGTGTTGGGTGAACCCTGACACGCTATTTTGCTATGAAAAGCTACTATACTCCGCCCCAAAACCACCAGTTCTTTCAGAGTTACTACCGCCTGACGCCGACGCTTGATGGGTTACCTGGCCCAGGTGATCACGGCACTGGCCGAAATCGGAATCTCGTACCGGCTGATCCTGTCCAGTGTGGCGGAGGTTTTTCCGGAATATACGACACCGGTGGCGTATTTCGGGGCGATTATGGTCACGGTATTCCTCGAAGTGGGTCTGCGCAGGTTTCTGCCTTTTGCCTTTCGGGCTGTCCTGTACCGCCGGTTTTCCGGCCTGCACCTGCTGATTTCAGTGCCGGTGCTGCTCATCACAGCGGCACTGATAGTCGCCCTGGGTTTTCTGAGTGTGCAGGGAAGTCACGAGGTCGTCCGGCAGATAGCTCCCGACCCGGAGGTGGTACCGGAAGAGCCGATTTTGCTACGCTCGGAGGAGGAT
>JBEGNB010000360.1:0-35924 GCA_041182785.1 Bacteroidota bacterium | reverse complement strand
GCGCACCGGAGAAACAAGCCATATTGTATGGGATCTCTCTACTGGCAGCTCAACGATGTGTGGCAGGTAGCGTCATGGTCGGGTATAGATTGCTTTGGCCGATGGAAAGCTCTTCATTATTATGCCCGGGAAGCATTTAGTCCAATAGCTGCACTGCCTATTATGGATGGTGAAATTCTGAAGATATATGGAGTCAATGATAAACTGGATACTGCCCACCTGACGCTTCATGTACATGCACACAGTTTTGAGGGAAAAACACTCAGCGATATTTCACAAATAGACACACACATAAACCCCGATACCAGTAAAATGATCTGGCAGGGTACTCTTAAGTCGGTACTCAATAAACACAAGCCGGAAAACGCGGTGGTGGAAATTATACTGAAGGACAGTTCTTCAAATGTAATTTACAGGCGGTTGTACTACCCTGCTCCACCGAAAAAGATGACACTTCCAAAACCGGGTATTGAGCAGAATGTGGAACAGGTAAATGAAGGATATGCCATTACGCTCTCTGCCGACCGCCTGGCAAAGAATGTGTGCATCAGCACAGAGGTCAACGGATCATTTGGCGACAACTACTTTGATCTGCTTGCCGGAGAAAAGAAAACAGTAATTTTCAGAACGGATCGTATTCTTGATGATCCGAAATCAGCATTCAAAATAAAATCACTGGCAGATACCACCGAGTGATTCATCACAGCCCGAGCAGAAATTTCATTTTGCTGAAAATTTCGGTGTTGTCCATAAAACCACCGAAGTTTTCAGCGCCGGGCCCAAAGGCAAAAACCGGCACCAGTGATGCTGTATGCCCTCCGGTATTAAAACCCAGTGAAAGGGTATCTGGCCCCGATCCCTGTTCCAGTGCCAGTCCGCCTGTCTCATGATCGGCAGTAACAATAACAAGTGTCTCCCCGTCAGCCCGGGCAAACTCCAGAATTTTTCCGATAGCCAGATCGAAGTCGAGTATTTCCTTTATCGCCCCAGGACCATCATTATTATGGCATGCCCAGTCAATCTGTGATCCCTCCAGCATCATAAAAAAGCCCTTGTCGCTCCTGTTCTTCAAAAACGATGGGGCTATCCCGGCAGCGTAGGGCAGCCAGTCGCGGCCCTTGGTAACCGACTCCGGCTCCTCCCTTGCCCCGAACCACGCGAATGGTTTATTTTGATCGGGAGATATATCCCTGAGACCAGCTTCCTGAAAATTACTCACCATGTATCCCTTTTTCTGCAGTTCATCGTACAGGTCCCTGTTGTCGGAACGCTCGCGGAAATATTTCATACCTCCGCCGATAACCAGATCTACCTCGGTAGTTAGGTAGAATTTGGCAATAGCGTCCATTTCCGAGCGGCTGGGTACGTGCGCCACAAAGGATGCCGGCGTTGCGTGGGTTACACTGGAAGAGGCAATGATGCCAGTGGCCATACCCTTCCCTTCTGCCAGTTCAAGAACAGACGTACAATTCTTTTTCCGGGCATCCATACCGATAGTTCCGTTGGTTGTCTTGCAACCACATGCGATGGCAGTACCACCCGCAGCCGAGTCAGTAATCAGGTGGCTGTGTGAATGGGTTGTTACCAGACCGGTTACCGGAAAAGAAGTGAGATTCAGCTGTTGACCGTTGTAATAGTACCCGGCACTCACCTGTGACAACCCCATCCCGTCGCCAATCAGCAGGATGATATTTTTGGGCTTCGGACTGACAGATGGTGTTTCCGTCCGGGTGCCGGAGAGCGGCATGAGAAGCAGTAAAACAGGAACAAATATTTTCATGCCGCTAAAGTAAAGATGTAATTTGAACAGAGCATTAATTGATTGCCACATATCGCTTTCCCGGCAGTGTTTTTAAAATTCCCTGAAATTCCAGTGACAGGATTTTTGTGGCAAGCTCCCCCGGAGAAAGTCCACTGAGCAGCGTTAACTGATCAATATTTATTTCGGGAGTATTTTTTACGATTCTGACAAGCTCCTTTTCGGATGTATCAAGATCCAGCATGAGTTGTAATTGTTGAGACCTGGTCGCCGGGCTCTCATCCCAGCCCATCAGGTGAATCACATCTTCAGCTGTTTCGGCCAGACAGGCCTGATGTGTCCGGATAAGATAGTTGCAACCTGCACTTTTGGGATCCTGTGGTCTGCCGGGAATGGCGAATACCTCGCACGACAACCGGTTGGCCATACTGGCAGTAATCATGGAGCCGCCGGAGGCTGCCGTTTCTACCACAATCAGGGCATCACATATACCTGCGATAATCCTGTTTCTCATCGGAAAATTCTCGCGGTCAGGTTTTACATCGTGTATGAACTCGCTGACAAGGCCGCCGTTCTCTGTCATTCTCTGGGCAATCGGTTTGTGCTGTAACGGGTAAATACATCCAAGCCCGTGGCCGAGTACGCCGATGTTTGGAACATTAATCTGACAGGATTTTCTGTGGGCGGTAATATCTATACCGTAAGCCAGTCCGCTTACAATCATGACTCCTGCCCGGGCAAGACCCTCAATTAGCGCTTCGCAGTTGGCCCTGCCATGTTCCGTAGGTTGCCTTGTACCTACAATGGAAACAATTCTGTCTCTTTTCAGTAGTTCCGGATCGCTCCCCTTGAAAAAAATCAAAGCCGGGCTGTCGTAACTCTGAAGTAATCTGGAAGGAAAGAGGGAATCTGTATAAAAAACTGTAATTATATTGTTTTTATCAATAAATGTGAGTTCTTTTTCGGCAACACGGAGTGCCTGGTCGGCATTTTTACGGATACTGCTGGTGATGACACTACCTATACCCGGTATCTTCAGCAGGGTTCTGGCAGGAGTAGTGAAAACAGCGCGTGCACTGCCGCAATAGCTGACGAGCGTTTTAGCTGTCACAGCTCCCACCTGTGGTAACTGGCACAAGGCTATCTGGTGTTGTTGGGTATCCATTGGCTTTTTGTTGTTGTAAGAGAATATCTATTCAAAAATAAGGAAAAATACCGATAAACACACGAGTTTCAGAGAAAAAATCTGATACTGACTGGTGTGTCCGGTTTTGTAATTAATAAAATACACGAAAAACACATCAATCTGGAGGACTGAGGGTATAACTTTGCCGTCGAATTGCGTTAACCTTGATAAAACCTTTTTTATGAAGTTACCAGGTATAGAGACCCTGATCTTTTTCACTTTCATCGGTTGTGTGGTGGTGTGGGGAATTTCAACTTGTACCGACCGACGTTCGGAAGCTATGCGTACGGTTCGCGAGATGGAAGACACAGAACCTGCTCCTGTTTCATCTGCGGCACAGGAGAAGGCGGCTCCGGGGAAGGCGGAAGAAACGGTCTCCAAACCGAAAGAGCAACAAACGGAACAACCAAAGCAGGCTCCGGTTACAACCAAAACCACGGATGATGCGGCCGGTATCCCCCTGTTTGTTACTATTGACGGCCTGAAACTCCGGAAGGAACCTGGCCTGAAGGGAGAGTCCATAGAACAACTGAAATTGAACGAGCAGGTCACTTTTCTGAATCAGAAAACGGACTGGTCGCAAGAGATCAATATGGGTGAAGAGAAAGTAACCGACTACTGGGTAAAGGTGCGTACCGCATCAGGTAAAACCGGGTGGGTGTTCGGTGCCGGACTTCACTATTACAAGATGAAGCGTTCGGCCAAACCTGCTGCCGTCAAAACACCGGCGGGCGCTCCATCCAAAAAATCGGGCTCTGCAGAATGGAACGAACAGTAAAATATATTCCCGCCCTGGTCTGGCTGATTATTATCACCATCCTTTCTACCGGACCAGGCGTTTCTCTCCCAGAAGTGAAGCTGATTACTACAGACAAACTGGCACACGCAGCCGCCTATGCTGTACTATGCTGGCTCACACTCGGAATATGGAGGAAGGCCGGATTCGCTCAAATTCTTTGGACCGTACTTTTTTGTGCTGGATACGGGACCCTAATGGAATGGGTACAGGGTACATTTTATCCCAACCGTTTCTTCGAGTATTACGATATGCTCGCCAATACGGTCGGGGCTACCCTGGCGGGTATCGTATATTTTCTAATCAAAAAATAAACAATCAAACGAATCATTATGGCGCTGATAGTTCCCTGTCGTGAAATAACACCGCAGTTCGGAGAAAACTGCTTTTTGGCGGAAAACGCCACCATCATTGGTGATGTGGTAATGGGTAACGAGTGCTCTGTATGGTTTCAGGCAGTTGTGCGGGGCGATGTGAATTTTATCCGGATTGGCAACAAGGTAAATATTCAGGATGGCGCTATTCTTCACGGTACCTACCAGAAGTGCGGAACCACCATCGGAAACAATGTGAGTATTGGTCACCGGGCACTTGTTCATGGATGTACCCTTCAGGACAATGTTCTGATTGGCATGGGCGCCATTGTGATGGATCAGGCTGTAGTAGAGGAAAATTGCCTGATCGCCGCCGGAGCTGTTATTCTGGAAAATACAGTGTGCCGCTCCGGCGGCGTATATGCGGGGGTGCCGGCCAAACGCGTGAAGGAACTGACTCCCGAGTTGTTTCAGGGGCAGATACAGCGCATCGCCAACAATTACCTGTTTTATTCAGGCTGGTTCAAGAAAGACTAGAATTCGTCATTCAGCGCGAAGTTGCGCTTTCTGTCTGTCCATCGTCCGCGGGTGAAATCCGGGAACGACTGCGGCGTGCTGCCTGTTGCCACACTCGCTTCTGACAGAGGAGTGATGGCCAGCCAGGTGGCGGCATCGTAAACATCAATTTCGGGTTGTGCGTTTCGCTTGGCCGACTCTACGAAATGGTGGAACACAAAGAAGTCCATCCCTCCGTGTCCTGCTGTTTTGGCATCATTTCCGTAGCGTTTCCAGAGCGGGTGATCGTATTTTTCAAGCCATGTTTTGGCTTCTTCCCAGGAGTGCGCTTTTGTTTTTCCTTCGATGTGAATACTCTTGTTTACGTCCATCCAGATTCCTCTTTCGCCCTGAACCCTGAACCCGAGAGAATACGGGCGGGGCAGTCCGGTATCGTGCGACAGCAGAATTGTTTCGCCGTTATTACATTTGATGACAGTAGTGACCACATCTCCCAGTTTAAATTCAATTTTTGCGTTGGGGTGGTTGGCCCCTCCTTTTGGGTGATCCACGATGTAGTTGTGCAAGCCGCGGGCTTTGCTGGCTGTTGACGTCAGCGAAACAAACCTGTTGCCCCTGTTGATATCAGCCATCATGGCTACCGGACCGACTCCGTGCGTTGGGTACAGGTCGCCGTTGCGGTGAATGGAGTGTTTGGTCCTCCATTTGGCTTCACTGAAACCCTTTTCTCCAAAGTCCACGCCCGATTCGTAAGGTGAGGCGCCGTCATTGAATTTTACCCCGCGCAGGTCGTGCTGGTATCCGCCCTCGAGGTGGATCAGTTCACCAAAAAGACCTTCCCGTACCATATTCATGATGGCCATAACGTCGCGGCGGTAGCATACATTTTCGAGGAACATGAGAGGTACTCCGGTTTCCTCGTGCACATTAACCAGTTGCCAGCATTCGTCAATGGAAAAAGCCCCGCACACTTCTGTGCCCACATATTTGCCTGCGCGCATGGCCGCGACAGCCTGTTCGGTATGCCACTCCCACGGGGAGGCAATGACTACAGCGTCAACAGACTTGTCTTCGAGCAGATTTTTATAGTCGTGCGGGCCTTTATCACAAACCGCAGGTTTCTTACGGCCCTTTTCCTCAATCATTTTCAGGGTATCTGCTACCATTTTGGGATCCGGGTCGGCGATTGCCACGACTTCACAGTCTGCGCGCATAAGAGCCAGTTCCACGTGGCTTTGTCCGCGGAGGCCCGTCCCGATAAAACCAATACGGAGTTTATCTTTCGGTTTTCCGTTGAGTATGAACGGTGATCCTGTGGTTTGTTTTTCAATGGCTGCAGCGGGTACTGCCAGTGCAGCGCCTGCCAGCACAGAATTCTGGAGGAAAGTACGGCGGTTGAGTTTGTTTGACACGAAAAGAAGGTTTAGTAAGTTACAGGTTTACCAGCGGATGAGTGCGCTGCCCCAGGTGAATCCACTTCCAAATGCGGCGAGGCAAACGAGATCGCCTTCTTTGACCTTGCCGGCTTCCCAGGCTTCACAAAGAGCGATGGGTACCGATGCCGCTGTGGTGTTTCCATATTTCTGAATATTATTCCATACCTGATCGTCGCGCAATCCGAGCGATCGCTGTACCATCTGGCTGATACGCAGATTAGCCTGGTGTGGTACGAGCAGAGAAATATCGGAGGTATGGAGTCCGGTTTCTTTCAGGGCTTCGTGAATAACTTCGGGGAACTTCTGAATTGCCAGTTTGAATACGAACTGACCTTCCATGTTCGGGTAGTAATGGCCCTCCCGGAACATTTTTTCCGTGATGAAAATTTCACCGTAGGTATCAGCAGTCGGATATCCGTAGTCGAACTCCTCCCCCATTTTGTTCAGGTGGTATCCGCCATGAGCTCCCGGATTGATAAAAGCCAGTTTCTCGGCGTAGGTACCGTCTGAATGTAATTTGGTGGTCAGGATTCCCTTCTCAGGATTATCGGATGGCTGAACGACGACGGCTCCGGCTCCATCACCGAAGATGACTGTTACATTTCGGCCACGGTCGCTGAAATCGAGTCCCATGGAATGCATTTCAGAACCGACAACAAGTACATTTTTATACATGCCGGTTTTTACAAACTGGTCGGCAATACTCAGTCCGTACAGGAAGCCGCTGCATTGATTTCTTATATCGAGTGCTCCGGCCTCGCTTTTGGTGATGCCCAGTTCCCGCTGAAGCAGCACCCCGCAACCCGGGAAGTAATAATCGGGACTCAGGGTAGCGAAAACGATGAAATCAATTTCTGCGGGATCAATACCGGCGCGTTCGCAGGCAATTCTGGCTGCTGCTGCGCCCATAGTCGAGGTAGTTTCCTCGTGTTTTTTTCCGTAGCGGCGTTCGCGGATACCAGTTCTTTCCTGTATCCATTCGTCGGAAGTATCCATGATACCGGATAATTCCTGATTGGTTACCACCCTCTCGGGCACGTAGTAACCTATACCGGCAATTCTACTGCGTGACATAGTCTGAAATCTGGTTTTGAAATTAAATTAATGGCTGATTTTTCTGTGGTGCAGCAAAAATAACCGAAAGAAGAAAACAAATTATGAAATTTGTCGGTCGCGTAATGAGAAGCGCCATTCTGAAAACAGTATATACGTACCTTAGCGAGATGAAAAGTCTGATTTCCCTCCTGTCTGTTACCATAATTGTCGTGCAGTTTGCTGCTGCACAGTCGGTATCCAAGCGGCTTAGTCTGAATGAAAGTCTGGAGCTGGCTCTGGCAAACAATAACCAGATCAAAAAAAACAAACTGGACCGTCAGGCGCTGGAGCGAAAGGTCAAGGAGGCCCGGAGCGGAGCATTACCCGATGTTAATATGGGTGTCAATTTTGACTGGTATCCGTTGCTCCCCACACAGATACTGCCCGGAGAGCCTTTCGGCAGGGGGCGGGATACCTACTTCCCTGTTCAGTTTGGTCAGCCTTTTCAGCTGTCTGGAATAATGACTGTTGAGTATCCGCTGTTGAATGAAGCCGCCCGGCGCCAGTCGCCGGCACTGGATGTCACCCGCGGTATCAGTGACCTGATGCTGGTGCGTTCGCGCGAGGATGTGATATTCAACACCGCGACGGTCTATTATCAGGCACTTCAAACGGAGCAGTTGCTGCGGGCAGTGAATGCCAACATTGACAAGCTGGATGCACTTCGCGGTATGGCCGAGTTACAACTGGCCAACGGGTTTGCCATTCCTACGGATGTGAAACGCATACGGGTGGCGCGCACCAATCTGGAAACCCAGCGTCAAAATCTGCTGGCCGCCATCGGCGGACTTCGTCAGACATTACAGTTCTACTGCGGAATTCCCTATGAAGAACCACTGGATCTGGTTAACGACAGCGAACAGCCTGCGGCAGACTCTCTGCGCTGGCTGGCTATTCGTCTGGAAGAGGAAACTATCACAGAATACAGGTTGCTGGCCAATCAGATGGAACTCACCCGCATACAGCGAAGAGCCGCTCACGCCGAATCATTTCCTACCGTACATTTATATGGCGCCGCCGCTGCCCAGTCGTTCCAGCCGGATGTCAACTTTTTCAGTCCGGACAGAGAATGGTACGGTATGGCCGCTGCGGGTGTAAAACTCAAAATGCCGCTGCTCGACGGCTTTCGCGTACATAACAAGGCGATGGGACTTCGTATCGAAGAACAAAAACTCGACGAGGACCGCAGACAGCTCGCTGCAGGAAAAAGACTCGAGTATAGCGTAGCACGTACTCAGCTGGTCAACGCTTTGCAGGCGCTTCGTACCCAGAGCGACAATGTGGCACTGGCACAGGAAATAACAGATAAACTCTTGCTTCAGTACAAGGAAGGGGTAGCGTCACTCACCGATTTGCTCAATGCCCAGACTGCTCTTTCAGAGGCCGTCACCAATTACTGGCAGCAGGCCTTCGGATACAAGCTTTCTGTATTGAAACTCCTGAAAGGCGCCGGAAAACTGGAGGAATTACTTAATGACTGATTTTGTTTTAAAATTAATCCCTACCTTTCCAAAAATAAATTATTTATGGCATTTTCGGTCACGTTCAAGGATGAAACCCTGACGGGTAAACTGATTCAGGAGATATCTGTCCCTGTTGGTTCGGAAGTAATGACGCTTCGTGAAATTATCATGCTGCGTGTGGAAGAGGAAATCAAAAGAAGGGAGGATGAAAAACATCAGCGGTTCATGGCACTCGCCTTCGAGATGGACGAGAAAGAGCGTACGCTGAATGGTGTCAGGGAAAAGCGCAAACCCGGAGAAATGCCTGATCCGGAGGCTCATGGATACAGGGCGCTCAAGGCTTTTCAGCAGAATGCCTATTTCGTTCTGGTGGACGATATACAGGTGGAAAATTTGGAGGCGCCGCTCAGAATGACGGATAAAACAACTGTTACCTTCGTCAAGACAACTCCTCTGGTGGGTGGCTAAGTACAGTTTTTTACAGATATTAAAGGATCGGTTCGCTGGCAGAGATAACACAGGGAGCCTGATTTCTGATATTTCGGAGAAGATGTCAACGGGTACCGTACATCATCCGGAACAGTTGGAGTCGTGGAAAAAACTCATAAAAATGCCCGCTGATACCCGCAGCGAGGTAGTCATTCGGCTGATTGTTGCCTTCGACGAAGATCCGGAATCCGGAGGCGTATGGGTCTCCGAACTGATTCGGACACTGCTTCCCGGACATACTGAAGGCAGTTGGGCCTCCTTCATTCAGCATATTCAGATGATGCGCAATATAGATGCGCAATTTGAGCTGGCTCATTTATTCGCAACTTTTATAAACAAAGAGGGCGCGTTCATTAAAAGGGAATTGCTTGCCCTTTCCCTGAAACACTTGTATATCAAGCTGAAGAAGAAGGCTGCTCTCCCGACGGCATTTCAGCAAAAAACACTCGATGAACTGAATTCTCCCTCAGCCACCAACTCCGACGGATTGTACAGGGAACTCTTTACCGACAGGTATTACGGGGAGTTTGCTCCGGTTACGGGTCAGTTGTTGGCAGTGAATAATACCAGGGTAAGGGAGCTGCTTAAATTATGTCTTGATTACAGCGATAAAAGTGCCCCTTCGCCGAAGTGGAATAAGGATGTGACGGAAATAACCGGAGATCTTGACAAGGTCAGGCTGGCAAGGAAAACTGTCCTTTTTTTGGAAAAATGGTGCGAATTACTTCGGTCAGACCATAAAAACCTGCCGAATCAGCAGAATATGTGGAGGTATAAACCGGATATTCCCGCCTGGGTTTCTCCGTTCATCTGGTATGCAGGCCTGAGCCTTTCAGATGAGCCCGGTATCAGGCAGGCACTTTCCGATCTGGCAGACTTGTCGTTTAAAAAAGTACCCGGTATAGGTCCGCTTTCTGTGAAAACCGGAAATGCCTGTATCCATGCCTTTGCGTTAATGCCCGATAATTCGGGTATTATACATATCCTTCGGCAGCAGAAGAGAGCAGTGAATAAAACAATCAGGGGTACAATTGAAAAAGTACTCCAAAAATTGGCCTCGCGCGATAATCTGACCCCGGGGGCATTAATGGAGATCGGAATACCCGACTTCGGGCTGGATGAGAATGGTATGGCTGCTTTCGATTTCGGGGAATACGAAGCTGTGCTCAGTATTGAAAATAATGCCAGTGTTTTGATCAGATGGATGCAGAGGGGTAGTCTGAAAACACTTAAATCGGCTCCGGTATCCGTTAAAAAAGAACAGGCCGCAGCATACAAGGCACTTACAGCCCGGCAGAGTGAAATAAAAGATGCGCTGGGTGGAATTTCCAGAACGCTTGAATCTGCGTGGCTGGAGAAAAGAACCTGGACTTGTGCCCAGCTGGCCGACAGGCTGCTCAATCATCCGGTACTGAAATTTATTGGTCGCCGGCTTGTGTGGCGACTGGAGTACGAAACAAAAACAATAGATGCAATTTTCCATGAGGGTAACTGGCACAGTCCGGAAGGTGTAATAGCAAATATTTTTCCATCTGATGCCCGTGTTACATTATGGCACCCGATACTGGTAGAAGCTGGCGATGTGCTGGCCTGGCGCAACTGGCTGGAAGAGCGACAGATTACCCAGCCATTCAAACAGGCGTACCGGGAAGTTTACGTGGTTACGCCCCCGGAGATACGTACCAGCTCCTATTCAAACAGATTTGCTGCCCATGTACTCAGACAGCATCAGTTTGCTGCGCTTTGTGGTTTGCGAGGCTGGCACTATAAATTACAGGGAGACTTTTACAATCCTGTCACCCCGCACAAAGACGTACCGTCCTGGGAATACCGCATTGAATTCTGGATAGAGACCAATGATCTGGACGACACACTTGATTCAGGCATTTACCAGTACGTATATACCGATCAGGTGCGTTTCAGTCATCAGGGTCGTCAGGTGAATATGCCGGACGTACCACCAGTTGTATTTTCCGAGTTGATGCGGGATGTTGATCTGTTTGTGGGAGTATGCAGTATCGGGAATGATCCCAACTGGCAGGATTCGGGTAATCAGCGACTGAGAGATTACTGGAATCGCTATGCTTTTGCCGAGGAGTTGTCGGCCAGTGGAGAGGTGCGTCTGGAGGCCCTGAAAAAAATGATACCCCGGCTTAAGATTGCCCCGCAGTGTCGTTTCGAAGGGCGCTATCTGATGGTGCAGGGTACCAGGCATCTTTATAAAATACACTGCGGCAGCGGCAATATACTGATGTCGCCGAATGACAAGTATCTGTGTATAGTTCCGGATCAGGCTGCCAGGCGTGAGAAAGAGCCGATATATCTGCCATTTGAAGGAGATACGCTTTTGTCTGTCATCATCAGCAAGGCCATTCTTCTGGCCAGTGACGAAAAGATAACTGACCCTACCATTCTGTTACAGCTATAAAAAATCCCGAATTCCTTCCGAGGAAAGAATTCGGGACATTGAGGAGACTGCAACCGCGGGTTGCGGTCTTGTTTAGCGTTGTACCACCACGCGGCGTACGGCCGTTTCGCCGTCAACCGTTGCGCGGAGGAAGTAAGAACCTTGTGGCAGGTTGCCCAGTTCAACGCGCTGGGTCAGGTTGTCCACCTTGCCGATATTGAGCGTCTGAACAGTCTGGCCGAAAGTGTTCACCACTTCAACGCGCACTTCAGATGACTGAGCGAGAGCCAGATTCACGATAACCGTACCGGTAGTCGGGTTCGGGCTTATGGTGAAAGACTGAACAGAAGCAGGATCAACAGTTCCCACAGTTACCTGAACCGTGACAACAGCTTCCAGAGCACATCCGCTCACATCATTTACTGTGCAGGTGTAGCTACCGGCAGGTACGCCTGAGAGATCCTGCGTGGTAGCGCCGTTGCTCCAGTCGTAAGTGTAGAAGGAGTCATCGCCGAGCAGAGAACCCAGACCACCACCTGGAGTCAGGTTGACAGCACCGCTTGATGTAGTGGCTGTGGCAGTCACATCGTCGAGCAGCGGGAGCATCAGAACCTGTGTGGAGGCGCCTACGAAGAAGCAGCCACCGGAAGGATCCACGTTGTTGATGTTTGAACCGAGGGTTGGGTCAACCAGCGTACCACCACCCAGTACAACCGGAGTGAGGTAGTAAACACCGGCCGGGAAGATAGAACCATCGTTCACGAGACCAACGGTAAACGGAGCATTCAGGAAACCTGTGCTGCCGAGGAAAGAGGCATCATCGGAAGGCCAGGTATCAGAAGGAATCGGACCGGAAGAAAGGGCCCATGCCATACCGGCGATCGGACCTTCAGTCGGAAGAATAAAGCTTGCCTCATCGAGTGTGATGAGATCTGCGAGCTGAGCTTCGAAGCAAAGGAACGGATTTGGAACAGCGTAGGAACCAACAGCACCGTCAGCGCATGTAACGCTGGCAATCTGAGTTACTTCGATACAAAACTGACCAGTTGCCACAGTACCGCTGAAGTTGAAACCGTCAATCAGCATGTAGTACGTCTGGCCATTCTCTGTTTCGATATCAACGCCAGAGCGCCAATCTGGATCGCCGGTTGCGAACAGATCGTCGTTACAAACTACCTCAGTGAGGTTTGTGCAGTCGTCGCCGGCATAAACAAGCATTTGTGTATCACCCGGATCCTGCTGCTGAGTGCCGATGTAGTTGGTAGCGTTGCAGGGTACAGTTTCGATGTGGTAGGCATTTCCGTTACCGATGAAAGTGTACCACATAGAGTTATCTACGTTGTCTGCACCGTTCGCCTCGTTCCAGCAATCAACTACAGGATCAGAAGCAGATGCAGTTGCGGATGTATTGTCGTACAGACCGGAAGTCTGTGAAACACCTGGAGCACCGCCCATCAGTCCGTTGATATCAACAGCTGATTCGCAGAAGTCAACATTGTAAACAACAGGAGGCAGAGAAACATATTCAACATCGTCGGTGTAGAATGTGCTGACGTTGTTTGTACCGTAGAAGTCAATACCACCGAGGTTGTTCGGGTAAGGTATGATTGCAACGAAGTTGTTGTTGACCCAAAGTTTCAGAGTATTGTTGTCGAGGTCAATCTCGTGACGAACTTCGAACCACTGTGCATTCGGGTAAGTGAAATCTGCCAGAGAAGCACCTGCGCCGATCTGGATGTTACCAGCGCCGTTGTTGCTGAAGAATACGTCGAGGTTCCATGAGCCAGCGCCGATAGGCACTACGTTCTGGATGTTGTAGTAAGCATTTTTGCCATTGGGAACGTAGAACTTCCATTTCAGGCTGTAGCGGCCGGTTGTTTTGTTACCCAGGTTCAGCACTACGTCCTGCGGACCACCAGCAGCAGCTGTACTATTGATTTTCATTGATTTGGTGGGCGAGCTGGCCTGTTCCAGAGACACGATTCCATCTTCAGCCGTACCTTCAGTACCGCTCCAGGTTGTCCACCAGGTAGCCTGAGGGCCCAGTTTCTGGGTGGTGAGGTAGTTGTCGAAGTTGTCGCAGATGATAGAGCTCGGGTTCAGGTTACACGGAACCACGCACGGATCGCAGGAGGCATAGCAAATCGCGGGCAGTGAAATGTCGGTATTACCTACAGTTACACTGCGGTTATAGCCGCCAAAGCCATCGCTCACTCCACAAGCCTGAGGAGCCTGTTCCCAGTTGTTCGGGCCGTTTTTGAACTTGTACTGGTAAGTCTGGCCTTCTGTGAGAAGCAGTGTAGCACCCCAGATGCCGTTACCCTGATTTACCAGCGGAATGTCGGACCAGTTGGAGAAAGAGCCAGCGATGCGGGCACCAGCCGGATCAACGTTCTGGAGCAGCATGTTTACCTTGAAGGATACATTTACTACTGCAGGGGTGTATTCGTACAGTTCCACATCGTCCACTTTCCAGTAGTACTCGAATTCACCATTGTAGCGGAACTGAATCCACACGTTGGATGCACCGTCGGCCTCAGGGATAGCGAGGTCAATGTAACCCTGATATACCTGCGGGTTACCGGATGTTTCAGGCCCGAGGTTGTCAAACTCGGCAACGTTGTGGTACGTGAAGTTTGTACCATCTGTGCTGATTCCGATGTTGGCTACGTCGCTACCTGTGAATGTGCGGTAGTACGTGTAAAATTTCAGGTGAACATTGGATTTGCCGGAGCAGTTCACCGGAGCTGTGATGTTAGTGATAGTAACATCGTGCGGGAAACCTTCTCCGTTGGAATCGGAGTCGAACCACATGTAGCCGGTAGCAGCCGTAGGTGCTGAGAAATTGCCGGGGCTCCAGTTACCTGCAGCCAGGTCGGTAGTCCAGGACCAGATAATCGAACCGGTGTTGATACCGCCGTTCTCCCAGGTAGTCAGGGATTCGACTTCGTCGGAAAACGACTCCGTCCAGAATGGGGTTTGAGCAAAAGATACCTGGAAACCGGCTGCCAGCATGAGGGCAAGCAGCATGTTTCTGAGTGTTATCGTTTTTGTCATGAGAATAAGAAGTTTGGTTAACAGTTTCAGACAATACTGATTTTCTCTGCCAAAATTCCAAAAAAGAATCGGTTCCGTGCGGGCTTTTGCCCCGGAATTTTGTAATTCGACTATTTTTTGCTAAAAAAGTGCTTTTAATGTATATATTACGGGTGTTTTTACCAAAAATAATAATCAAAACAGCTGTACCGACAGCGTCGGGATTTTTTGCTAAATATTCAGATAGTGCATCAGAGCATCGTATCTGTCGCGCATGATATCACCCTTTTCCAGGCCGCCAAAAGTTTCCTTGATGCGATAGCCATGCCTTTCGAGGGAAGCAATGGCCCTGGAAATATCTGTCCGGTTGAGTTTCAGTGTCAGTTCCATTTGCTCATGGTCTGGTTCTGAAGTGACGAATGTGCTGAGTATTTTTATTCCTTCTTCTTCAATAATACGTGCCAGGTTTCCGAGCGAGTAGTCTCTTATGGGCATTTCAAGTACGAGCACGGCGCCCTCTCCTGTGAATGATGCTGTATGTGAAAAATAGCGGAGCAGGTCGTTCTGGGCTATTACGCCCAGGTAATTACTTTCAATATCTATGACTGGAATGAGCGTCAGTCGCTGTTCTCCCATCAGACGAATCACGCCGAATACGTGTTCATTTTCAAGTACGGCGGCCTTTTTCAGGTGAGCGGGATCATATTCGCCAATAGGATCTGAAATTTTATGATTGAACACATCTTCTTCAGATAGTATGCCCAGCAATTTTCCGTCCTGAACAACGGGCAGGTGCTTCACATGAAAGTCGCTGAGCAGGTGAAAGGCATCTCTTCCTGTGTGCTTCGTTGTGAGTGGCGGGATATCGCGTGCAATAAGTTTCCTTGCTGTCATGGTTACGAGATTAAACGCGTCTTCGGTGTATCTTGTTTCCGCGCCGGGGCAAATATGTGTCCAATTAACGGAATTGCCAACAAGAGCAGTTAAATAATAACTTTGCACGCAAAAACAGCCTCATGCACTATGCCTCCCAGCGCGCTCTTTTCCTGCAGCACGTAGCCCAGACGTCACCCGCCCCGCTGGCACTCGAGATTGAGTCGGCCAGTGGCTGCTGGCTGCACGATGTATCGGGCAGGAAGTATCTCGACCTGATTGCAGGAATTGGCCCCAGTGTGCTGGGGCACCGGCATCCGCATGTACTGGAAGCGGTACTGCAACAAACCGGTCAGTACTGGCATACACTGGTTTACGGGGAATATGTGTTGTCGCCGCAGGTCAAACTGGCGGAGCGACTCGCCTCTGTTTTGCCCGGACTTGACTCTGTATTTTTTGTCAATTCGGGTGCCGAAGCAACGGAGGGAGCTATGAAGCTGGCCAAGCGCGCCACAGGGCGACCGCATTTTGTGGCCTGCCGGAATGCCTATCACGGCAGTACACAGGGTGCTGCCAGCCTGATGTCGCCCGACGATTTTACGAGGGCTTTTCATCCGCTCCTGCCGGGTGTGTTTCACATCAATTTTAACGAAACTGCCGGACTTGAACTGATTGATGACCGCGTGGCGGCAGTGATCGTGGAGACGGTTCAGGGCGAGGCAGGCGTAGTTCCGCCGGATGCCGGGTGGCTCCAGGCGCTCCGGCGTCGTTGCAGCGAGACGGGTGCTCTGCTCATTCTCGATGAAATTCAGGCAGGAATGGGCCGAACGGGTACACTTTTTGCCTTTGAACAGTACGGAATTGTGCCCGATATACTCTTGCTGGCCAAGGGCCTGGGTGGCGGTATGCCGCTCGGTGCGTTTATCGCCCCCAAAAGTCTGATGCAACTGCTCACACACGATCCGGTTCTGGGCCATATCACCACCTTCGGCGGTCACCCGGTGTCGGCAGCTGCCGGACTGGCTACCCTCGAAGTGCTGCTGGACAACGATCTGGTATCACTTGCGAAGCGCAAGGGCGACCTGTTCAGAAACCAGCTGAACCACCCGGAAATAAGGGAGATCCGGCAGGCGGGCCTTTGGCTGGGTGTTGATGTCGGATCATTCGAACGGGTACAGAAAATAATCGCGCACTGCCTGCACGAAGGCGTGGTGACCGACTGGTTTCTTTTCAACAATCATACCCTGCGCATTGCCCCTCCCCTCATCATCAGCGAGGAAGAAATATCCCTGGCCTGCTCGGTGATAAACGCAGCCAGGGTGTAATCAGAAATGGAAATCCCAACTGAATACGATGTAAGGCGTCACGGCACGCACCGACGAGCGGGTTTCGTAAAAATACCAGGCATTGCTTCTTCCGAAAGAGTCGGAGAAGAGGAGGTTCATGGCTGATAGCATCAACGTACTCCTCCAGGCGGGTACTTCTCTTGACAGTGTTCCGGATAATCCGTAGTTTACGTTCATGGGTGCACCCGATAACCGGGCCCCTGTTTGAAACACGTCAAGTTTCAGGTTCGTTTTGGCGTCGGGTTTTATATGTATGCGCACAGTGGAAAACAGGTTGTTGCCACCGACTTTAACACCCGTTTCGCCTGTTGCACCGAAAGATGTCCACTGCATACTCAGTACTGCGTTAAACCAGCCGTCGAATGCACTGCCGTATTTGAAGGTTACGCTTTTTTGTTCATTCAGAAAAAGAGCGGAAGAAACATCATTTACCGCAGCATAGGAACCGATTTTCATCCACATGGCAGACACTTCAAATCTCGAACTTATCGCAGGGATGAATCTGAAAACCGAACCATTCAGAGCGGTACTGTTGGAGGAGACAGGTCTGTATATATTTCTCAGGAAAAAATCTGGATTAATCTGATATCCGGAACCGGTTACATTTGAATTTACACCGGTGCCCAGGCTTGCGCTCCACCCGTAAAACTTGCGTGCGTTGTGGTAGTTGTATGAAATATCCGCATTTTGCTGATTAACGACGGCTATTTGAGGCAGCCCGCGATTAAACGTCTGATAATCCGAAACGATGTATCCGGGCAGGTAATCTGTTGCTCCCGCCAGTACCGGGGTAAAACCATAACGCACACTGATATAGTGCCACCGACTGATATAATAGGTAACTTTTGCAGCAGACTCGGTTGTCACCTGCTTTTTTTGCTGTAATACGAAACCTGAATCGCGCAATGTTGCCTGCAGCAAGCCCGGGTTTGCATTTATTCTGAACTGCCAGTTACCGGCAGAGCGTGCAACCCGAAAGCCTGTGCGATACGTTGTTGTACGGAGGCCAATATCATTCCGGAAGTCGGTGTCGGGTACGGTCATTTCATTGCTTTGGCCCAAAAGCCCGACTGACGAGTTAATCCGGGCAAGTGCCTGTCCTGCATCGGCAGTCAGTTCCAGATTCCAGCCGGACCGGACCGTCAGGAAGCGCGGATTAAGCGCATTGGCGGACTGACGCAACAGTGATGGCTGTTTGAGGCTGGTGAAACTGGAATCTGTATGAAAAAGGGTAAAATATCGGTTATAGGTGGAATTAAATGTCTGTTGTTCTTCCAATTGAGCCGCCCGGGCGATTACCTGAAGGATACTCTTACTGTTCACCTTGTAACTGTAATCGGCGGCTGCGAAACCTTGCCTGGTATGGTTGTCGGGGTTTTGATCAACGTGTAGTGTATCGGCAGGTGTTGTACTTCTGTCCAGGGAGAAATAGTCGTTTAACGGATCGGAACGATACTGCAGAAAAAACTGGAGAGACTGTCGCTGATTGGGAGCGGAGTAATTCAGGTCGGCCTGAATATTGGAAGAGGAAGCTTTTTTGGCGGTTCGGGTATTTTCCGAGAGTCGCTGAACCAGAGAGCCTGCGCGGTAAATTGCGATTCTGTCGGCCTCCTGTTTCAGCGATTCAGCCCCTGTCCAGCCTGTCAGTTTCAGTTTTGTTTTCGGGTTCACTGGAACAGTGTAGCCTCCGAAAACCAGCGCTGATTTGTTTTCTACACTGAAAGCTGCGGGCATACCGGCATATTCAAGGGATTGTCCTGCATAGAGCGATTCTTTGACAAGCGGATTGTCTGTATATTTTACACCATCGAAGCCGGGCAACCGGATAATCGAAGCACCGGTTGATTCCAGTGCGTTATTTCCTGTGTTATTGGCATTTCCGAGGATATATGATTTGCTCTTCCTTGTTATTGAAATCAGGTTGATATGCGTTTGTCCGCGTGCGCGACCTCCAAAGCCGGCGCCAGTTGTGGTGCTTCCGGATATTTTATATTTTTTGTCTTCCCGTATGGTCAGATTGAGCACCATTCGCTCTGATTCGCTGATTCCTTTGAACAGCGGGTTATCCTGATAGCGATCAATAGCCTGAATTTTGTCTATCATATCTGCCCGGATATTCCTGGTACCGATCGTGTAGTTTTGGTTAAACAGATCGTCGCCCTCAATCATCACTTTTTCTACGGATTTTCCGCCGACCGTGATGCGGCCATTGTTATCCACCTGAATACCGGGAATTTTTTTCAGCAGGTCTTCCACTGAAAATTCGGTGCTGTCTGAAAATGCCCTGGCGCTATATTCTGTGGTATCCGACCTGACGACTACGGGCAGTGCTTCTGCCCTGATGACTATTTCATTCAGCGCACCCGCACTCAGACGAATAGTCAGGGATGACATATTGTTGCCGGACAGCTTCATGCGAAACGGGTTATATCCGAGCGATCTGACATGCAGCGTTGGTGTGTCGCAACCTGACAGCTCGGGCTTCAGAGAGAAGTTTCCGGACTGATCGGTGTTGCAGAATGCCAGAACGCGGTCATCGTTACAGGATCTGACGATGACGCTGGCCATTTCAACTGGTTGACTGAGGCTGTCGAGTACTCGACCCGAGATAACAGCCTGGGCATTTGTATATACAGGGAGTATCCATGCTGTGAGATACAGCAGGATTTTGAGCCCCGGCGTCATTGTTCAATCATTTCGAGAGAACTGATTCTGAGCTGGATTCCCTGTGCCTGGGATGATTTGATCAGATTCTTGTCGAACGCTTCTTTTTCTTCTCTGAATGTGCCGTAATCAAGTCCCGTGGCAAACCCGTCAGGAGGTATAATGGACGAGTTGATATTTTTTGACAGAACCAGTTCCTTGAAGAGAAACTGTACTTTTCCATCGGTTGATTTGGCTTCGAGGATGAGGCCGGGCAGACCGCCCAGTTTGAATGGGCCGGAGGGTACAGGGATATCCGGGGCGTACCAGACCTCGTAAGTTCGGCCCCGGAAGGTACCCACTGCTTTCTCGCACGCATATGTACCGAATCTTTTATGCTCGCCGGGTTGAAGTGCCCAGTCAATACTGCCCAGAGTGTCCTTGACAATACAGTTGTCCGATGGACTTTGACGGCATGGAGTTTTGTAAAGTATTGTGTTGTCTTTGTGCGATTTATAGACAGGAAATCCCTGTTTGTCGCCCCGGATGGTTACCGGGAAAACGTATTCCGGGTTGCTGTAGGTGGAATCGGGTCGTACAACCTCGCTGTGAATAAACAGCGAGCCGGAGGTGTTGAAAAGCAGGATGCAGGTGCCATTTTTATCAGTTTCACCGGAAAGAGAAACCGACCGCAGGTATGCGGCATACCCGATGGGCCTGGAAATATCGGACTGGGCAGCCAACGGCGTCAGGAGGTACAGCAGAATTACGGGAATAAAGCAGATTTTCATGGTATTGAGTTTTAGATTTGAAAATAAATAATATATTGTTTGGCAAAGGTACTGATTTTTATTTTTTAAATTCAAAAAAAACACATAAGTAAAATTTGTGTTTATCAAACACACACGGATAAAGCAGAGGCCGTCTCACACACACTGAAGTTGTGAGACGGCCCCTGCTTTATATCGAATGAAAAGGATGTTTCGTGTATGTACCAGCCTATCGAAAAGTCGCTTTCAGGCTGATAAGCCACAGGTCATCCGGTTAACATAAAACATCTGCCACGTTACGCAATACTCCAGTTTACAGGAACAGCGAGTACAGGAACATGTGAGTGGTTGACGGTATCTTCTGTGATGCTGCCAAATACGACATGGGATATACCCTTCCGCTGATGCGTGGCCATCACAATCAGATCAGCTTTTACCTGATCCGAGAATCCGAGTATGGTAGTATCCTCAAAGAAGGATTCTGTAGTAATGATTGCTTCGGATGCATTGAGACCAGCCTTTTGGGCCAGTGCATTTTTCAGATCTTCTGCTGAGGAGTCTGTTTCCAGCGCCGACGGGTTATTCATGTACAGTATCTGCACGGTGAATCCGAAGATCTTCTGCCATTCTGCCAGAAAGCGGAATGTAGTGAGCTGGTCGTCTTTCAGTGTAGTAGGCAGCAACACCGTTTTGGGTCTGAATTTTTCTGCGCCCGCAGGTACAGCAAGCACCGGGCAAGGGGCGGTACGGATAACTTTCTCCGTATTGGAGCCCAGCAGAAACTCGTTCAGTCCGGAGGCTCCCCTGGTTCCCATGACGACCAGATCAACGCCGTCTTCTTCAGCAACGTTTTTGATGGTACTGTGCAGGTAGCCGTCGCCAACCCTGGTCTGGATTTCCAGCCCGGCGTACTCGGGATTGCCCAGCAACTCCGTCTTGATGCGTTCGAGTCCGGCACCCGCGGTTTCGTCGTAGTTATTGTCTTCAATGGTGTAGCCGGATGCGGGGGAGAACTCCGACAGGGGCGCAGCATACACGGAAGCCACATTCACATGGAGCAATTCGAGTACGGCGCCGCTTTTGCGGGCTACTTCGGCGGCTACAAAAAGGGCGTTTTCGGCGTTATCGGAGAAATCAACGGGGACAAGTATTTTTTTCATAGAGCAGTGCAGTTTGGTGATTCGCACTGCAAAATTGCAGGTGAAACAACTGCTGCCTTATGACGGTGGTTATAATTCCAAATGATGCTCGTCAGGAGGTCGTTCTTAATCCACATAGAACCACTGGATACCGAAAAACCCGTTTTGGGTTGAAACAGTCAGTTCTTCCCCTTCACCATACTCCTCGTACTGATCGGATGAAACAAAAATTTCCTTTTTTTCTGTACGGGGCCCCCAGGGTGAAAGTTCGAGGTAATACGAGGTGGTTTTTCCGCTACTGATACGTTTCCCTGTCACAACAGCCCGGTACTCCACCGGTGCTGACCGGTCTAGAGCTGCATTCAGGGCAGTGACCGTACCATAGCTGTATGCCAGAAAAAAAGCTGCGATGACAGCGGCTTCCACATAATGGACGGGCTTGCTGAACCGGAATCCGGATCTGCCGGAGAAAACGACGATCAGCAGTACACCCAATACTGGCAATGCTACACGCCAGGCGCTGCCATATTCGATCAGTTCGTAGTCAAGAATCGAGCGCAGGCATATGCTCATACAGGGGAAAAGCAGCGCGAAAAATACGTGAGGAAGAACACTGTATTTTCTTTCGTTATAGCGAATCAGGCCGCCCGACCATTTTACTGCCGCCACGACTGCCAGTGGAGTGAGTATGACCCCTGTCAGTGCCAATACTTGCATAACCGGAACGAAAAAGTACCATATTGCTGACAGTATGGCGGTGATATTCAGTACCCGGACCACCTGTACGGCTTTTCCGAGTCTGGTTTCCCGTTCTTCCTGCGACCATCCCGAACTGAAACTGATAATATCGTCGTCTTCCTGTGCGGCACTTTCCAGGTCCAGGTCCGGGTAGCGATCAGCCAGCCACTGAACAATCTCGTGACTGTCGGCGTAGGACAGACTGATTTTTATTTTTTTCCTGTTTCGATTTACAGGTTTGATGGTGATATAGCGGTCATCAACGGTGAAACCCAGAATTTCATCGAACAGCAGTTCCCGGCGAAAGATGACACTGACTGCATATACCCTGTCTTCTTCAATGACAAAACGGCCGTTGAACACATCTATAATACCAGCCACACCCGTCAGTACCAGTACTGCTGCCATCGGTCCGAAGAGCCAGTATGTTTCTGCGAGAAACGGGTCGAGAGGGCCGGGCAGGAGCGGCTGAATGAGCATCCAGCCGAACATGGCTATCAGCAGTGGTGCTCCCACGAGGATTATGGCGGCGTAAGTGCGCGATATCCGATAAGTTTTCATGCTATTTATCCCTGTTGAACACAAAAAACATCTCTACGTCACCTTTGTTATGCACAGAAAATGCCCCCCGGTTTTCTACGCGGTACAGGTGACTGACAGCCTCGGCAGTGGTGGCCGAAACATTCACTTTGCCATGTTCACCGTGTTCTTCCAGTCGGGCGGCAAGATTGACGGCATCTCCCCAGATATCGTAGGCGAATTTGTTTTTGCCGATAACGCCTGCAACCACCTGGCCGGTATGAATACCGATGCGCATTTGCCGGAGCAGTGCATTGGGGTTTTGGCGATTCCTGTTTTCGAGCCAGTCAATCATTTCAAAAGCGGCCCTGACGGCATCTGTCGGGTGCGTGTCGTTGATAACGGGCAGCCCGCCCGCGCACATGTACGCGTCGCCGATAGTTTTTATCTTTTCGAGCCTGTGGCGTTCGCATATTTCATCAAAAGCGAGAAAACATTCATTCAGCTCGTCAATAATTTGACCAGGCGTCAGTTGTGTGGAGAGCCGGGTAAAATTGATAAAGTCGGTGAACAGCACAGTAACCGACTGGTACAGTTTGGGGCGTGCCTGTCCGTTTTCCTTGAGCTCCCGGGCTATTTCCTCGGGCAGGATATTGAGTAGCAGGCCTTCGCTTTTGTGCCTTTCCTCTTCGATTTCCCTGTTTTGTTCCTGAATCTGCCGGTTCTGGTTTTTCAATCGCTGACCGGTTTGTCGCGACAGCCACCATCCTACGAGCAGGAGTGCGACGATGATGGCACCGAGAGCGCCCAGCCCGGTTACGAAAGCCCGGAAGCTGGCCTCTTTCTGTCGCTCATATTCCTGTACCTGCTGTACGCGGTAGAGTTCTTGTGCCCGGCGCGTACTGTCGGCCATATTCTGTGCCCGTTCGATCGTTTCTTTTTGTCTGAGTTCAGCAATCAGGCGGGTTTGCTTTTCAGCTGCCAGCTGCTGGGCCGCCAGTTTTGATTCCTGTCTGGAGCGCAGTACTTCCAGACTTTGCTGCCGGAGCTTGGCCTGGTCGGCATCTTTCTGAGCAGCCAGCAGTTGAAGCTGATTTTCCTTTTCGCGGGTTTCGAGTTCCAGATTTTTATTGAGCAGCGACAATTTTTCACTTTCGAACTGTAGTTGCGACAACTCCAGATCCTTGAAATTTTGCCGGGCAATCAGAAATTTGATTTGTCCTTCGGCTTCGGAGAGCAGGGCTCGCTGCTGGCTGAGCTGCATTTCGCGGGCTTGTTCTTCCGTCCTGACTGCATCGAGAATATTCAGATATGCCTTGTAGTTGTCGAAAGCCTTTTCGAACTCATACAGTTCGTGATAGAGATCGGCTGCCGTTCTGTATGCCTCGGCCAGAACACGTTGCTGTCGGGTATCCTGTGCATATCTGACAGCCAGGTTATTATGTGACAGGGCGTTATAAAAATCACCGTTATTGAGATACACCGTTGCGAGCAGGTGTTCGAGATTCGCCATGGCAGCGAAGTCCTTTCTGGCGACCAGGATATCCCTGGCTTTCAGCAGATATTCAATACCCTCTCTGGTTTGTCCGGTGTTGTGTAATGCGATACCGATATTGGCGAACAGGATCTCGTTATAGTCGCAGTCAATGAATTTACACTGCAATTCTGCTTTTCTGAAATATTCGAGTGCTGTTTCATAATCGCGCAGCGTTGCGTATTGGCGGCCCAGGTTATTGTAAAGCAGCGATTGTTCGATAGTGGTACCTGATCGCTCAATGATGTCCTTGATACGCAGGTAGAAGTAAAGACTTTTACCTGAATTTCCGTTCTGGTCGTAGGCGGCGGCTTGTTTCTGATAAATTCTGGTCTGACAGGGAAGATTGTATGATTCCCTGCATCCTGCGATCAGTTGCTGGTAAATACTGTCGGCGCTTTCGAATTGCAGATTATTCAGGCTGGCATCGGCGGCCTTTTCCAGTATTTCCGGGTTATCGGGCGTTGATTTAAGTACCTGATCATAGTATCTTCTCGCAGACCCGTACATTTTTTCCCGAAAGAAAAGATCGCCGAGAGCCATCCGCACAGCGGTGAGGGTTTCCTTGTTGCCTTTCGTTTCCAGTTTGGCTTCTGCTTCCAGGTAATACTGGAGCGCTTCGGATGTTCTGCCTTGCCGGGCAAAAAGTTCGGCAAGGCGGATACAGGCGCGGATGATGCCTCCATCGTACCTGACACTGCGTGCCATGGACAGGCTCCTTCCGGCGAGTTGTTCAATTTCTGAATCGCTGGCGGAGGCAGCGGCTCGTCGGAGCAGCGTTTCCACCTCTTCAGTAGTGCGTTCGATTTCCTCCTGTTCCTGGGCCAGACAGGGGGTTAGGGCCGACAGCAGTACGGCGAAGACGATCAGACGGGATATTTTCACATCAGGCGTTTATAGTCAGGGTCAAAGAAACGAAAAAAGGCATTTATCATGCAAGATCCATTTCAATCTGTCGGCGGTTGAGGTCAACACTGACCACCCTGACATCCACCCGGTCGCCCATCCTGATTTGTTTTTTGTATCGTCGTCCGGTAGCGCTCAGGTTTCCGGGATCTATGGTGTATGTATCTTCGAGATATCGGAATTCCACCAGGCCCTCGGCCCTGGAGTCGGGGAGTTCGACAAAGAAGCCCCTGTCAATGATTCCGCTCACGATACCTTCAAACACATCGCCAACATGTTTTTTCAGGAATTCTGCCTGTTTGTACTTGATACTTTCCCGCTCTGCATCGGCGGCTTTTTTCTCCTGATTACTGATGTGTTTGCACTGTTCTTCGAGTTTCGCCTTGTCCACGCGGTAAGTACGCCCGTTGAGATTTTGTTCGAGAATCCTGTGGGCCAGTACGTCGGAGTATCGCCGTATGGGAGAAGTGAAGTGCGAGTAGTGAGTGAACCCGAGTCCGTAGTGTCCAATATTGTCGGATGAGTAAACCGCCTTGGCCATTGTTCTGATAGCCAGTGGTTCGAGGATTTTGAGGCGATCATCCTTTCTTGCGGCGACCATCAGTTTATTGAAAGACTGAGCAATTTGTTTGGGTGTATCCACCTTCATGGGGTGTCCCATTTCGGCAGCAAACCGCGCGAATTCGGTTATTTTGCTCATATCGGGCAGGTCGTGTACGCGGAAGATGAAAGGAATTTCACCGCCGTTCTTGCCTGACGCCTGTTCTTCTCCTGCTTTTTCCCGTTTGAGTGGCGGGTGCATATACAGAGCCACCTCTTTATTGGCCAGCAGCATGAAGTCTTCGATGAGGAGGTGAGCCTCTTTCCGTTCCTTTACATAAGCCTCTACGGGTACACCGTTTTCGTCCAGCCGGAAGCGAACCTCATCAGTTTCGAATCCGATGGCACCATTTTTTTCCCGTTCCCGGCGCATGATACCAGCTATTCTGTTGAGGTCAAAAAGAGCTTTTTCCAGTTGTCCGAAGAGCGGGTGCGCTTTCAGTTCAGGTGCCGGATTTTTGTCGAGTACAGTTTGAGCTTCTTCATAGCTGAAGCGTTTGTCGCTGTAGATGACTGTTTTTCCGAACCAGCGTTTCACCAGTTTGTCACTGGAATCAAATTCGAATACCGCAGAGAAAGTGAGGCGATCCTGTTCCGGGACCAGCGAGCACAGGTTATTGGAAAGTTTTTCGGGGAGCATGGGATTGCACCGGTCCACGAGATATACCGAGGTACTTCTGGCGAATGCTTCCTTGTCCATCGGAGATCCGGGTTTCAGGTAGTGCGTTACATCCGCGATGTGTACACCTACCTCCAGATTTCCGTTTTCGAGTTTGCGCACACTGAGTGCGTCATCGAAGTCTTTGGCATCTTCCGGGTCAATAGTAAAAGTGAGGATATCGCGAAAATCGCGTCTCATTTCAATTTCCTGAGGGGAAATGGTATCGGGGATGCGAGCGGCTTCGGCTTCAGCTTCTTCTGTATGCTGAAGCGGGAACCCGTAGTTGATGAGAATCTTCTTCATTTCGAAGTCGTTCCCCCCTATTGTTCCGAGTACCTGTGTTACTTTTCCGATGGGCACCCTTCCTTTTCCTTCCTGCCAGTCAGTGATAGCCACGACCACCTTGTCACCATCGGCAGCTTCACCGCAGGCTTCGAGGGGTACATATATATCTGTCTGGATATTCGGGTTATCGGGCAGGAACATGGCGTACTTCCTGCTGAATTTGATGGTACCCAGGAAAATCTCGTTGGCGCGTTTGAGTACCTGAAGAATCTCTCCTTCCGGTTTTCGTGCGGGCATACCGCGTCTGCGGGCAGGCGGGGGCGGGAACAACATGACCTGCACTGTGTCGCCGTTCATGGCACCGTTTATATGTTTTTGTGGCACATACACATCGGAGTCCATCTGATCGGTAATAATGTAGGCGGCCCCTGTACGGGTCATATCCACCCTTCCTTCTATGACTTTTCTGTTTTTTGACTGAGCCTGTGGCGAGACTTCGCGTGACCTGGTCGCCGGCCTTGCCCTTTCTTCCTGTACGGCAGGTTTTGCTACCTGCTCCTCTTCCTCTTCGGTGACAAAGCGGTCGAGTGCAATTCCGTATCTGTTGAGGGAGTATTCGGTTACCGAACCAAGTTTGGCCAATTGTTGCAGCGCATATTCTGCTGCATCTTTATTATTCTCGACGTGGAGTTCGTGGACAATTTGCTGCGGGGCGTACTGTTTCTTTGGTCGCTGCAGCAGGAACCTGAGAATTTCAATCTGCAGTTCCCGGGCGGTAAGCTTTTTACCGCCTTGTTTTTTCTTTTTAGACATTCTGGTGTGGATTAGCGTTTTTCAACGCAATTTACAACATAATTTTGATTGAACGGGAGTTTTTGACTCCGCCAGGGTGTGTGGAAGCGTATGT
Source organism: Bacteroidota bacterium (assembly GCA_041182785.1). Classification (GTDB taxonomy): domain Bacteria; phylum Bacteroidota; class Bacteroidia; order Chitinophagales; family Saprospiraceae; genus M3007. The sequence goes on along the minus strand of JBEGNB010000360.1, from coordinate 8,506 downwards.
ATCCGGAGCACCCTCATTCTATAAAACAGTTTAAGGGGTCTAAAAGTTCCAAAAAAAGGCCCGCATACGTTCGCAGGGAGCGCATGCGGGCCGGGTTATCTTACTGGCGGTGTTCAGGCTCTTGGCTGACGGGCCAGATTTGTTTTGATTTTACCTGCACCTGCTTCACGCCAGATAGCCTTGGAAGAGGCTTTGGCGGCTTTGGTTTTTTCAGCGAGTTCCACGGCGTTAGGGGCACTGATGGTACCTCCGGAAACACAGAGCTCGGTGAATGCAACCTTTTCAGTTGTGCCGGGCTTGTTTACTTCACCGGTTTGTTTGTTTACCGACTTTTCCAGGATGCTCTTTACCTGTACGGCGCTGAGTTCGGGGTAGTAAGAGCGGAGGATAGCGGCTACGCCGGCAGCTGCCGGGCAGGCCATGGAAGTACCGCTGGCATTGCCGTAGCCACCGTCGGGCACTGTGGAGTAGAGCTGAACACCCGGAGAGAAGAGATCAACATTTTTCTTGCCGTAGTTACTGAAGCGGGCTACGCGGCCTTCGCCGGTGCGATAGTGGAGCGCGCCGATTTCCATCCAGGTAGGTACTGCTTTTTCCTTTTTGAACAAACCTCTTTTGACAGCCTTGCTGTAGTTGTCATTAGGGAAGTTCGTGTCTGTGTCGTTATTGGAGGCATCGTTACCGGCTGCGTGAACGAGGAGCACATCATGTTCTGCGGCATAGCGCATGGCAGCGTCCACGTAGTCCTTTTGCGGGCTGTAGCCTTTACCGAAAGACATATTAATGATACTGGCACCATTATCAACAGCGTAGTATATGGCGTTGGCAACGTCTTTGTCGCGTTCATCGCCATCGGGTACACAGCGAACCGTCATGATTTTTACATTGTCGGCCACACCGCGGATACCCGCGGCATTATTGCGGTTGGCGGCGATGATGCCTGCCACGTGCGTTCCGTGGAATGCATCCGGGCCTTCGTAATCGTTATTACCGTAGAAGCGGTTGCTTGTGTCATACGGGTCGTCGCCTACGATGTCACGCGGGTTGAAGTTTGGATTCAGTTGGTACTCGAGCTGGTTGTAAACCTGTTCTGACATTTGTTTTTTGGCATCATCCAGATCTTTTTTGGAAGACATTCCCTGGCCCATCATACGCTTTACCATGTCAACAGAGGCCTGAAGTTCGGCATTACCGTTGACATTGATAGTTCCGAGCTCATCCTGAGTGAACTCCGTCTTTCCGAGCGCTTTTTCCACGGCATCGAAAGCATTTTCGATGGGTTTCAGTTGTTCTGTGACTTTTTCCATCTGGCGCTGGGCACTGGCTCTCTGGTCTTCGAAGGCCTCTTTCACGCCGAGGTAGTATTCATACTCCTTTTTGTCGGCACCGGACAGCGTGTTTGCGTCCACACTGGCGAATTTCTTGCCGAGGCGAACATATTCACGGGTGAGTTCCAGCGATTCGTGGTTGATGTTGCGGCCGTCTTTACCACCGAGGAAGTTCCAGCCGTGCATATCATCAACGTAGCCGTTGTTGTCATCATCCTTGCCATTACCCGGAATTTCGTTGGGGTTTGTCCACATAACGTCCTTGAGATCTTCGTGATCTACTTCCACACCGGAGTCGAGGACTGCCACGATGACCGTTTGTCCTTTTTTACCTTTTTGCTTGAGGCGCTGAAGCGCTTCATCTCCACCGGTACCATTTACGTTATCCTTTGATTGTTCGAGATTGAACCAATGCTCGGGCGCCTTTGACTGGGCAGTTGCCTGAACCACAGGCAGGCAAAGTGCTGCAACGGCGACAAGATTTTTAATGTTCATGTTTAGGTTGTGATGTTTGTGCTGTAAATATGATTCGTGCAGCCACAGAGAACTGCATCGGAGAAAACGATAATTTCCGTTCAAAATTACGCCACAATACCTGTTTCAGCCCTTTTGAATAGACAAAATGCGAATAAACAGGGCTGTCTGTACCGTTTATGTGTTAGATATTACCAGTTTTTCACGACTTTGCCGTTATTTTCGAAAAAGTGGACAGACATATCTATGCCATCGAAGACCGCATACGAATTATGCCACAACCACTCACCGAGGTTGATATAGCGGCTTTTTCCGTTTTCCAGCAGCCAGTCAACCGGCAGGTGGCGATGTCCGAAGACAAAGTAATCTGGTTCTGTTCCCTGTGATATCTTCCGGTTGCAGTATTGAAGCAGCCACTCCTGAGGTTCACCCAGCCAGTTTCGTTCTTCAGGTGGAGTGGCCTCTCTGCTTTTCTTTGAGAAAAAAAATGCCAGTTTTGCCCCGATATCGGGGTGTAGCCATCCGAACAGCCAGCGGCTTACGGGGTGTGTAAAAACTTTTTTCATGCGCTTGTAGCCGTAGTCGCCGGGGCCGAGACCGTCGCCGTGGCCGATGAAGAAGGATTTTCCGTTCAGGTTAACCACCACAGGGTTGTAGTGGACCGGTATTCCGAGTTCTTCTTCGAAGTAGCCGAACATCCACTGATCGTGATTACCTGTGAAAACTTCAATCCGGATACCGCAGTCGCGCAGTTCTGCGAGTTTGCCAAGTATCCTTGTGTAACCTTTCGGCACAACGGATTTATATTCGAACCAGAATTCGAAAATATCCCCCACCAGATAAATGGCCGCGGCATCGGCAGAAACCATATTTAGCCACTTTACAACCAGCTTTTCACGTTCGCGGCTCGAAAGGCGAGCGTCGGCACCGAGATGAAAATCGGAAGCAAAGTAGATTCGGCGTATTTCGCCGGATGAATCAGACATGTTCTGTTCTGGCACTATATGCTGGTTTGTTGTGAATACCGGATACGTGTTTTCGCAACCGGGGTGAAGTCAGCCGACTCACGGCGGCAAAAATAGCGACGATATGTATGATTCGGATTGGTTATTTTTGCCCGACACACAACTAACCTCATACATTATGATTGTTGTAACAGGAGCTGCCGGGTTTATTGGATCCTGCATGGTAAAAAGGCTTAATGAAGCCGGATATACAGATTTGCTGGTGGTGGACGACTTTCTTCGACACGACAAAAAACGCAATCTCGAAGGTAAGGAGTACCGGGGTACGGTTCATCGCATTCAGTTTATGCGGTGGCTGGAGCGCAATCACCTCGATGTGGATGCCATCCTGCACCTGGGTGCGCGTACCGACACGACCGAAATGCGTACGGATATTTTTGACGAACTCAATCTGGAGTATTCCCGTGCGCTCTGGATGCTTTGTTCGGGTTTCAATATCCCCTTGTATTACGCGAGCAGTGCTGCTACCTACGGGTTGGGTGAACTCGGTTTTTCTGACGATCACACCCTGATTCCTTTTTTAAAACCGCTTAACCCATACGGTCAGAGCAAGCAGGATTTTGACGTCTGGGCACTGGATATGGCTGGAGAAAAGGGACGAGGAGCAGGACAACCACCCGTCTGGGCGGGTTTCAAGTTCTTTAATGTGTATGGTCCCAACGAATATCACAAGGGAAGAATGGCCTCGGTTGTGATGCATACTGCCAGAAAAATCAAGGCTACGGGATCCATGCAGTTGTTTCGGTCGCACCGCCCCGACTACAAGGACGGAGAGCAGAGCCGCGACTTCATTTATGTGAAGGATGTGACCGACGTACTGCTCTATTTTCTGGAAAACAAGCCTGCCAGCGGCATTTACAATCTGGGTACGGGCAAGGCGCGTTCATTTCTCGACCTGGCCAACGCCACCTTCCACGCGCTGGGGCTTGAGCCCGACATCTCGTTTGTAGATACCCCGGAGGATATCAGGGACACCTACCAGTATTTCACCCAGGCGGAGATGGACAAAATCAGAGCGGCTGGCTACCAGGAGCCTTTCCATGGCCTGGAAGCCGGTATAGAGGACTACGTACAGCGGTATCTGGCCCATGACGAAGCCATCTACTGATTACAGATTCAGCCAGTAAACGAATTTCAGGACAATCGCCTTGTTTTTGGGCGACAGAAACCGCACCGCCGAGTCTGTTATTGACTGGGCAAACGAGTTGTCTGTATAAACCAGAAACACATCGGATGCCGGGGCAAAGCGCCATTGAACCCGTGTATTTATATTAAAATTGTTTGATTGTGTATTGTACTGAAAAAATCCGCTCAGGAACAAATCTCTCCGGAAAGACACTTCAAACCTTGGGCCTATGAGCCATATATCGGCACTGGCATAAGGCTCGGGCAGGCGGATCCGGTTGTAGTTAACAGAGAGGGTAAGCAGACCTATTGGTTGTCGCCTGTACGACAGCTGACCATCGAGTGCGAGAATACTTCCGGAAAAGAACTGTCCTGCCTGAATGGAGAAATTCCCTTGAAGATCCGTGGATGTTCCCGAAGAATACTCTGTACCCACACCGCGGGTCGGGTAAGCACCTACTGGCAGCGGGAGTGTTCCCGGCTTGTACAGATTTGTCGGATCGAAAGGTTCGAACAGATAAACAAATTCGCTGTATCCGCCGACATTCCAGTATGACTGGTCTCTGAATCGGGCGCCGCCATAGGCCCAGATACTGTGATCGGTCTGGAAACCGTTGAGTCCGAGTACCACATCGCCGTCCACATTGAAATAAAACTGCGTAACATGTTCAGATGCTTTTCCGCCCCGGGGGTAGAAATTAAAGCCGAATCCGGGAAAAAGGCTCTGAACACCCGGCCGTGGGACAAATCCAGCTTCGGCATCGTAGGTGGAATCAATGCGCTGATATCCAAACCGGGCGTTGAAAAAGCGGTCTTCATACCCGAGGAAGCTGGCCAGCGTACCACCTCTTTTCTCCGGATCGGGAGAAAAAGAGCGATGATAGTACCACTCCCCTTCCCATCGGTTATCTTTTGAGAACAGGTTATATTCCAGACCGGCCACCCGGTTCCAGGGTTGCCAGTCGGCCTTTTGTGTTCCATTCAGCTTATCGAGACCGTTTTGCCGGTTCACCAGAATGGCGCTCACGGCACTTCTTCCGAATACCTTTTGCTGAACAGTTGCCACGGTGAAGTTGGATGCCGGAACCGCGGCGTTGTCATTCCAGGTCTTTTGCCGGGTTTGCATATTGAGCAATCCCACACGGAGATTGTCGGTTACTTTTCCGCTCAGGCGAACGCCACCCACGATGGGTATCCTTTCATTCTGACCTTTAACCGGGTTGTAGCCCAGTCCGATACGGCGGGAGAAGAATGGTCTGGTTCCGGGAAACCCGAACATGGAAAAAAGATCCCTGTTTTCCAGAAAAAACTGTCGCACTTCCGGGAAAAACAGTTCGAATCTGCTCAGGTTGGGTACCTGACGATCCACCTCTACCTGACTGAAGTCGGGGTTCAGCGTGAGATCGAGGTTGAGGCCCGAGGTGATAGCCACTTTCGCATCGGCACCCACATTGCCTGAAATATCCCCTGAAACCTCTTCGAGACTCAGGTCGTTCGGCGATCGCTTGTAGTTGAGGGATGCATTACCTATGGCATAGGGAATGACACTGACGTTGGCACCTGATTTTGGTGGCGGAGTTTCCCACATGAGGCGGCCGGCAAAGGCGAGGTTCAGGGGGCTGTACTGGAACGGCACTGGTCGCCAGGAGCTTGTTTCAAACTCCTTCACCTTGGCGCGCACGAACTGAAGTTCCCAGGAGTTTTCGCCTTCTGCCACGGTGTATCGCAGTGTTTTGAAGGGGATGGCAATTTCCACTACCCAGCGGTCGTCGTAGTTCTGAACAGCCGAGTACCATTTATTATCCCACTCAAAAGACAGGTTGGAGCCGTTATCAATCAGTGCTTCACGCTGAACATTGTAGGGGCTGATACCAAAAGCCATACCGTTCAGTCCGTCTTTGGCCGGACCAAGCAGGATGTTGAGCACGTCCGTAGTTCCGGGTCCGAAATCGCGGCGGAGACTTTGAATGGTATAATCACTCCTTTTCTGATAGCAAACGGCACCGAAGTACAGGAAATTATCGTCGAAAGTGGCATAGACTTCAGTCTGCCACTTTGAAAAAGCCGTATCGTTCGGAAAATTCAGTTTGAAACGGTCAGCGGAATTATCCTTGTTCCAGGATGCTTCATCGAGGAATCCGTCCAGCTTGATAGTCCCTTCGGCTTTCCGCACATTCAGACGGAACGCGTCGGCGGGGTCGCCGGTGGCAGACAGGGATGAAAAACAGGAGCAGAAAAGGAGCAGTACTAGGTAGAGATGCTTTGTCATGAAGGCCGTGTAAAATCGGGTGCAAAGGTACTTTCGGCAACACGACAGCGAAGTGGTTATCAAGTTGCTTTAGACTAAACATCCAAATAATATACTATTCTTCATTCAAATTGGACAGTCAGAGGAAATCTATCTTCTATAATGGTGCTTCATCTGAAATAAAATCGCTGGAATCTGACAACAGCGGGTGTCTCAGTAAAAAAACCGGTAACTTTGCGGGCCGGTAAATTCCGGTTGATCTCAAGTCATAATATCAACTGCTGACATGAAAAAACATAATTTCTCGGCTGGTCCGGCCATTCTGCCTGCACCGGTCATAAAGGAGGCGGCACGTGCTGTTGCCAACTACAATGGTATCGGGCTCAGCCTGCTGGAGTTGTCGCACCGCGGCACAGAGTTCACGGCTGTCATTGAGGAAGCCAACGCCCTGATGAAGGAAATCATCGGATTGCCCGAAGGTTATCACGTACTTTGGCTGACCGGTGGTGCGAGCACGCAGTTCTATCAGGTTCCGTTCAACCTTTTGAACGAAGATGAAACAGCAGCGTATCTCGATACGGGTACCTGGGCAAACAAGGCTATCAAAGAGGCGAAAGCTTTTGGAAAAATAGATGTGGTTGCTTCATCCAAAGAGCAGAATTACACATTCATACCCAAAAAGTACAAGGTGCCGGCAGATGCGCGGTATTTTCACATCACCAGCAACAATACTATTTTTGGTACCCAGTTGCACAAGTTTCCCAAAACACCGGTTCCGCTGGTGTGTGATATGTCTTCCGACTTTCTTAGCAGGCCATTCAATCCGGAGCCATTCGGACTGATTTACGCCGGTGCCCAGAAAAATCTGGGACCGGCCGGAACTACTGTCGTGATTGTGCGCGAGGATATGCTCGGGCACGTAAAGCGCCACCTGCCATCCATGACCGACTATCGCACGTTCATCAAGGAAAACTCCCTGTACAATACACCACCAGTATTTCCTATTTATGTGAGTATGCTGACTCTTCGCTGGATAAATAAGAGTGGCGGACTGAAGGCCATGCAACGGAGAGCGAAGGCTCGTGCCTCCGTGTTGTACAGTGAAGTTGATCGCAATCCGCTTTTCCGGGGCACAACAGCTGTGGAAGACCGTTCAACCATGAATGCCTGCTTTGTCATGGAAGAAAAGTATGCGGCGCTGGAGAGTCAGTTTATGAATCTCTGCAAGGAAAACGGCATTATCGGTCTGAAGGGCCACCGTTCTGTGGGTGGTTTCAGGGCGAGCATGTATAACGCCATGCCCAAATCGAGTGTGGAAGTACTTGCCAGCCTGATGGCCGATTTCGCACAGAAGCACGGTTAGAGCATGTCCAGGATGGCGTCAAGTTCTTCAAATGATTTGACGCCAACTTTCTCTTCCTCCCCTCCGGTGACACTGATACCGGCCACGCCAAACGCTGATGCCAGCCAGCCCGGATGTTCCGGGCTGAAGTCGGCGTGCACAAACACGCTGTACTTTTTGAAGAGGTCAAGCCATTCGGTGGCATTGTTTTCCAGTATTTCCGTCCAGTTTTCTGTGCCGGAGAAATCGAGCAGGAAGTGGCTGACAAACGGGGCTGCAGACTCAGAGATACTGGAGATGACATGAATGCCCGAATGGCCGTCGAGCCGCAGAATCGTTTCTGTTCCCGCCAGATCACCCAGTTCGCCGAGATGGCTGCCGGCATTGATCTGCACGGCATCCAGTCCGAGGAAAGAAGCAGCTTCGGCCGCTACAGCAGGAGATGCCGTTCCGAACTCACCTACGATTCCTGGTCCTTCGAGCCATTCCTTGATAGCCTTCATATAAATGGGGTCGAGGTAGCCTTCGGTACCTTCTTCCAGATTAAATCCGATATAACTGGCACCGCGGGCGGCAAAATAACGGGCATCAGTGAGGTTGGTTACCCGGGAGGCTTTGATCAGCATGGCTGGAAGTTGTGATAAAATGAGCGTCAAAGTTAACTACACTGACGTTTGCTGGCAAACAAAGAAACAATTCGGTAAAACGGAGCGTCTTTTGCGTAGTTTTGCACCGAAATACCTTGTCTTATGCGCACCCGCACCTATCTTTGGCTGACCCTGTTTTTTTTCGTTGCACTGACAACCTGGAAACTCTGTTCCAACAAGAAAGAGTTGGAACACGAGGCGCAGTTGTCGAAAGTGACACGTGCCTACGTGCCCGTTGAGGCCGTACTACCCCAGCTGGAAACACTGGCAAACAGTCTGGAGGCAGACGGGATCTTCTTGCCAGCCAAGGAGATGTT
>JBEGNB010000359.1:0-5402 GCA_041182785.1 Bacteroidota bacterium | reverse complement strand
GTTCGACAGGGTGATGCCCACAATGCAGGCCAGTCTCAGAGCAAGAGACAAACGGGTGGAGAGATCTTTCATGAGAAATATTAAAATTACAAATGCAAAATTAGAAAAAAACTTGCACACGCGTACATGCGAGGAAGTTTTTTGATAATAACTTAATATTTACATTAAAAAACAGGGTTTCAAACAGGCAAATAAACTGTTTGAAACCCTGTAATGGTGATTTTACGCGCTAAAAACTTGTTCAGAATACTCCTCTAAACGGCAGAAGCAGCCATCCAGGCTGTGACGGCAAACCAGGTGCCGAGCGATCCCAGGGTGACCAGCAGCCAGAAAAAGAGGTGCTTCAAACGCGATGAACTGATTACCAGTCCAACGGCTCCCATTACCAGACACATCTGCAGAAACAGGCTGGCCAGGTCAAATGAATCGCCTGCAGCACCCAGCTTTTCCGCTTTGTCGGCCCACTCGTTGGCTCCTACTATCACCCCGAATTTACCGTTTTTATCCTGTGCCCACTCGGTTGAGTCAAGGGAGGCAGACCCCACCAGTATCTCTTTTTTCTCTTTTCCGTAGCGCCTGATCTCTTTCTCCGTTTCTTTCAGGAGGGAATCAACAGCAGCCTCATGGCCGGGCTGAACCATTCCGCCTGCCACCATTCCCTGCAGGATATTCAGGTGCCCTTCTTCCATGCCCTGCTTGATGCTTTTGGACATGTACCAGTTGTAGGCCTTGGTCTGTTCGTTGTGCGCAATGATCTCGTCGTCACCGTATTTTCCGGCAAAAAGATCAGAAATAGCCAGTACAGCGGCAAAAACCGCGATAAACAAGCCAAGCCGGAGTTCGATACCGCTTTCTGTTGTTTCGCTCATTATTATCCTCTTTTCAGGTTGTTTGATGGTAGAATTTCAGGGGCGAAATTACTCAACTTCATAAAATAACAGATGCTGAAATAACGTTTTGACCTGTTTAACCGCAGAGGTACGCAGAGTACAACGCGGAGTGGCGCAGAGAAAGATTCTTTGCACCACCCTGCACCAACCTGCGGTTCACTCTGCGGTTCACTCTGCGACACTCTGCGGTTTCCTCCGCGTTACTCTGCGGTTCACTCTGCGTACCTCTGCGGTTCACTCTGCACCACTCTTCGGTTCACTCTGCACCACTCTGCGGTTCACTCCCGATGCAGGGCAGAGCCTATCGCAACAGGGTGATATTGCCTTTCCTGAACATCTCCTGCCCGTCGGCACAGCGGGCTCTCAGGTAATAACCATACGTTTCCGTGGGCTGCTCGGCTCCCTTGTAGTAGCCATCCCAGTAATCATCGAGACTGTCGGCCTCGAATACTTTTTCTCCCCAGCGATTGTAAATTGCCCAGTAAACTTCTACCGTGATATTGCTCTCCAGTTTCAAAATATCATTCTCGCCATCGCCATTTGGTGAAAAGGCGGTGGGAAGGAAAACAAAGGGCGGACCGCACACCGGCGGCAATACGCGTACTTCCACCGATGTTTGTCTGGAGCAGCCATTGGCCAGGGTAGCCGTGACGGCATAGATGGTGGTTTCAAGCGGAGAGGCCAAAGGACCCGGTCCCGTCGTGATATCGAGGAATGAAGGGGGAGCCCATGTGTACGAAACGGCATTTTCCCATTGGGCAGTCAGTTGGGATGATTCTCCCCGTGTGATCTCTTCCGGGTCAGCGGAAGCTGTGAGCATGCCCTCCGTCAGGGTCAGATTTAACGAGTATATGAAAGTGTCGGCACACACCGTATTGGGTTCTGCAATGAGGGCAACCCGGTAGGTTCCGGTATCCGGATAGGTATGCACCGGCGAGTAGTCAACAGACGTCTGGTTCAGTTGCTGCGGCCAGTCGAAATACCACCTGAAAAACGTGGAAAAACGGCTCTGGTTGGCAAAACGCACGGTCAGGGTATCGCAGACTGTCTGCGGAATAAAAAACGACGCTGTGGGCTGTCCGCAGTCGGCTACATTGTACTGAAAATCTCTGCGGGTGGTGGACAGGTAGGTACCGCCCCGGTACTCATCCACGCAAACACCAACCACGAAGTTGCCTACCGTGTTCGGCACGCCGGTCATGAAGCCCGTCCGGGAGTCAATGGTGAGTGGTTGGCCGCCGAGTATATTGGCCAGACTGTACGGAGGATTGATCCATTCAAGTTCGGGATAGGGCGGCGGCGACGGCGGGTCGGGTATGGCATTGAGTGAATCCGGACCGTTCAGTGGCGTACACAGCCGGTACACCAGCGAGTCGCCGTCCTGATCAGTAGCCCGGTGATCAAAGTCAATCGGCTGATGCACACAAATGGCCACCGGAGGCCAGTTTACAAAGCTGGCAGAGGTATTGCAATCCTGCAGCGACTCACCGGAAATACTGGCGGTGAAACTGATTCCGGTATTCAGTGGCGCCGGAATGTTGCGAATCAGCTGATTTCTGCAGCAACGCTGGTAAATGAGGGTGTATCCGTCGGGCCGGTAAGGGAGTGTAACGGTTCCGGTGTAGGTGGCCTTGTGCACACACACATTGGGCGGACCAACCAGACAAGGGTTGTTGAGTATTATCGGTAGCGTATCGTTGGTCTGTTCGTCGTATGCCAGCTCCAGTTTTCTGAACAGAAAGTCGGTATCATTCTCATAAACACCTACAATGGCCGGGTCGTCGAAAGGCGGCCGGCCATTGTAGCAATCGCGGTAAACGGTGAGCTGCACCTGGTATGTCTGGCCTCCCAGACAACGGTAAGTGATTTCACCGCCTACAATATGTGTGGCGTGAATTGTTCCGGGCAGGCAAACAAGTACGGCCCAAAACAGTGTTGTACACAATTGGCGCATCTGTGGGGATTTTCAGGTACCAGGGTATGGATATTCCCCCGGATGATTAAACCATCTCCTTGTCCGATGCAAACACAGCGCTCAGGTATTCACGGTTCATGCGCGCGATGTTTTCAACCGAAATTTCTTTCGGACATTCCGCTTCACAAGCCTTGACGTTGGAGCACTGACCAAAGCCCTCTTTGTCCATCTGAGCGACCATCGAGATGACGCGCTTCTGGCGTTCAACCTGTCCTTGCGGCAGAAGAGCCAGGTGTGAAATCTTGGCAGAGGTGAAGAGCATGGCCGACGCGTTCGGGCAGGCAGCCACACAGGCACCGCAACCGATACAGGCTGCTGCATCAAACGCCCGGGAAGCCGTTTCCTTTTCGATTGGAATGGCGTTGGCGTCCTGCGCCTGACCCGTATTTACATTGACATAACCACCCGACTGGATGATACGGTCGAAGGCGGAGCGGTTAACCACCAGGTCTTTGATAACCGGGAACGCATTGGCACGGAATGGCTCGATGACAATGGTATCACCTTCATGGTAATGACGCATGTGTACCTGACAGGTGGTAGTACCCTTCATAGGTCCGTGCGGGCGACCGTCAATAACAAGCGAACAGGTTCCACAGATACCTTCGCGGCAGTCGTGCTCGAAGGCAACGGGCTCCTCGCGCTGTGCTACCAGCTGCTCGTTCAGTACATCCAGCATCTCCAGGAAGGACATGTCGGGGTTCACATCATTCAGTTGATAGGTGACGAATTCACCCTTATATTTGCCACCCTGGCGCCAGACTTTTAGCGTGAGCTTCATTTATCTGATTGTTTTGATACTGTTAGAAAAATTTGGTTTCCCGAAAGTTCAACAAGGAAACGCCATCTCTATTCGTAGCTGCGCTGAGCCACCTCAATTTCCTCGTAGTTCAGGGTTTCTTTATGGAGCTGAGCTTCCTGGCCCTCGCCTTTCCACTCCCACGCTGCCACATACATGAAGTTTTTGTCATCGCGCAGGGCTTCACCCTTGTCGGTCTGGTATTCTTCACGGAAGTGACCACCACAGCTTTCATTGCGGTGCAGGGCATCCTGGCACATCAGCTCGCCCAGTTCGAGGAAGTCGGCAACACGCCAGGCCTTCTCAAACTCGGGGTTATACTCGCTCGTGGAGCCCGGAACAAACAGATCGCTCCAGAATTCGGCACGAAGGGCGCGAATATCGCTGATGGCCTGTTTGAGTCCCTGCTCACTGCGGGCCATACCGCACTGATCCCACATGATTTTACCCAGGCGGCGGTGGAAGCTCTCTGCGCTTTGCTTGCCATTGATACTGACAAGCTTGTTAATGCGCTCTTTCACTTCATTTTCCACCTGATCGAACTCGGGAGCATTGGTGGAGACGGCGCCTGTCCGGATTTCTTTAGACAGGTATGAACCGATGGTGTAAGGGAGTACAAAATAGCCATCGGCAAGACCCTGCATCAGCGCGGAGGCACCGAGGCGGTTGGCACCGTGGTCGCTGAAGTTGGCTTCACCACAGGCATACAGGCCCGGTACAGTGGTCATCAACTCGTAGTCCACCCACAGCCCACCCATCGTATAGTGTACAGCCGGGTAGATACGCATTGGCGTGGTGTAGGGATCGTCGCCGGTAATTTTTTCGTACATCTCGAACAGGTTGCCGTATTTGGCTTCTACGGTTGCCTTGCCCTGACGCTTGATGGCATCGGCGAAGTCGAGGTACACGGCGAGTCCGGATTTACCCACTCCCCTGCCCTCGTCGCATACCACTTTGGCAGCCCGGCTGGCAATATCGCGCGGAACAAGGTTTCCGAATGCCGGGTAGCGGCGCTCAAGGTAATAATCGCGATCTTCTTCAGGAATCTGGACAGGTGACTTCTTGCAGTCTTCCGCCTTCTTTGGTACCCATACGCGACCGTCGTTGCGGAGCGACTCCGACATAAGGGTCAGCTTGGACTGATATTCGCCCGACACGGGAATACAGGTCGGGTGAATCTGGGTGAAGCACGGGTTGCCAAAGTAAGCGCCCCTGCGGTGGGCACGCCAGGTGGCAGTGGTATTGCACATCATGGCATTCGTACTCAGGTAGAACACGTTTCCGTATCCACCGGTGCAGAGCACCACCGCGTGCGCGGAGTGGCGTTCGAGTTCGCCAGTGAGCAGATTGCGCACAATTACACCGCGGCACTTGCCGTCTATGGTTACCACGTCGAGCATCTCGTGGCGGTTATACAATTTCACGGTACCAAGGGCTACCTGGCGGCTCAGCGCCTGATAGGCGCCGATCAGCAGCTGCTGTCCGGTTTGTCCGCGCGCGTAGAACGTGCGCGACACCTGCGTACCACCGAACGAGCGGTTGTCGAGCAGGCCGCCATATTCGCGGGCAAAAGGCACACCCTGTGCTACACACTGGTCAATAATATCTACGGACACTTCGGCCAGGCGGTGTACGTTACCCTCGCGTGCGCGGAAGTCGCCCCCCTTGATGGTGTCATAGAACAGACGATAAACAGAGTCGCCGTCGTTACGGTAGTTTTTGGCGGCGTTGATACCGC
>JBEGNB010000358.1:0-3105 GCA_041182785.1 Bacteroidota bacterium | reverse complement strand
TGAGAAAAGTGGTGTCCTGCTGGATGTCAACGACGATAAATCCTGTCTCACCCAAATAGATTTCGAGCAGTTTCAGGAACTGAAGAGAAAGGAGATTATTACCAAAGGAATGATTCCAAAGCTCGAAAATGCCTTTTCTGCTGTCAAGGAGGGTGTACGGAGGGTTATCATAGGCAGAGCCGAATCATTGCCACAGCTTATTGACGGAACATCAGGCACCAGTATTATCCTGGACAGAAACGAAAACTATTGAATGATGAATACGAAAGAATTCTATCAGTCGGAAGTCATTCATCTGCTGAAAAAACTGATTTCAACACCCTCGATGAGCAGGGAAGAGGAGCAAACCGGCAACCTGATTGAATCGTTCCTGCACACGCACGGGTGTAGCGCGCACAGGAAAAAGCATAATATATGGGCTAAAAACCGCTATTTTGACGAGGCAAAACCCGTCTTGCTGCTCAATTCACATCATGACACAGTAAAACCCAATCAGGGATATACCAGAGATCCATTCAATCCGGTTATCGAAGACGGCAAATTATTCGGTCTGGGCAGCAACGATGCCGGGGGGGCACTGGCAAGTCTTCTGGCAACTTTTCTCTGTTTTTACAACCGACAGGATTTACCATTCAACCTGATATATGCAGCTACTGCCGAAGAGGAGATATCGGGTCTTGATGGCATCGAACTGATACTGCCTGACCTGGGGCCGGTATCCTGTGCCATCGTGGGAGAGCCCACTCAAATGCAGATGGCTATTGCAGAAAAAGGGCTGATGGTGCTGGATGGAATAACTGAAGGTCGTTCGGGACACGCTGCCCGGGAGGAGGGCGAAAGTGCGCTGTACAAGGCTCTCGATGACATAACATGGATCAGGGGATACCGGTTTGACAAAAATTCAGATCTGCTGGGACCGGTGAAGATGTCTGTAACCATCATCAATGCAGGTACGCAACACAATGTCGTCCCCGACAAATGTACCTATACCGTTGACGTGAGAGTAAATGAATGTTATACCCTGGAGGAGGTACTGGATATAATCGGAGCAAATACTGTTGCTAGTCTGACGCCGCGCAGTATGCGTATGCGATCGTCGGCTATAGCTCCCGAACATCCGCTGGTACAGGCCGGTATTTCGCTGGGTCGCACCTGTTATGGCTCACCCACAACCTCCGACAAGGCCCTTATGCCTTTCCCTGCATTGAAAATGGGGCCGGGCGACAGCGCAAGGAGTCATACTGCCGATGAGTATATTTATCTCGGTGAGATAACTTCGGGAATTGACATGTACATCAATTTACTGGATAAATTTGGTCAAAACCTCGTGAAATTATGAAAATCTGGCAAAAAGACAACTCCACTACCCAGGCTGTTGTGGAACAGTTTACTGTAGGTCGTGATCCGGAGTTTGACATGCTGCTCGCCCGGTATGACGTCCAGGGCTCGCTAGCGCATACGCGCATGCTGCACCAAGTCGGACTGCTGAGTGAACAGGAATGGCTGGAACTGGAAAAAGGACTCCTGCAAATTGAAGCCGACATTGAAGCCGGCACGTTTACAATTGAAGCCGGCGTTGAAGATATTCACTCTCAGGTGGAACTGACGCTCACCCGACAAACAGGGGAGGCCGGAAAAAAAATACATACAGGCAGGAGTCGTAACGATCAGGTGGCTGTTGATATAAAACTATACCTGAGGGATGAGCTGCGAACTATACGAGGGCTTGTACTGAGGCTGTTCGAACAACTCCTCGACCTGAGCGAACAGCACAAAAATGTGATGCTGCCGGGCTATACCCACCTTCAGGTTGCCATGCCATCCTCTTTCGGACTCTGGTTTGGCGCATGGGCCGAGAGCCTGACCGATGATATGGAAATGCTGATAGCCGCAGAACGAATCGTCAATAAAAATCCGCTGGGCAGCGGCGCCGGCTATGGTTCCGGATTTCCGCTCGACCGGAAAATGACCACGGAACTTCTCGGATTCAGAACACTGTGCTATAACTCAGTTTATGCACAGATGGGCAGGGGCAAGGCAGAAAAGGTTGTTGCAGCAGCTATGGGAGGCCTGGGAGGCACACTTTCCAGATTTTGCATGGATATATGCCTTTATATGAGTCAGAATTTCGGATTTATTGAGTTTCCGGCAGACTGGACAACGGGCAGCAGCATTATGCCGCACAAGAAAAATCCGGATGTTTTTGAGTTAATCAGAGCAAAGGGTAACCGCTTGCAGGCCCTGCCCAATGAACTGACCGTGCTGCAGACTAACCTCCCTTCCGGTTATCACCGCGATATGCAGCTGACCAAGGAAATACTGTTTCCGGCCATTCAGGATCTGAAGAGCTGCCTGACTATCCTGACGGAAGCATTGAAAGTTATCACTGTCAGAGACCATATTCTGGAGGATGAAAAATACAGATATATCTTCAGCGTTGAAACCGTTAACGAGCTTGTTAAAGCCGGCCATTCTTTTCGTGAAGCCTATGTGATGGTGGGAAATGCTATTGAAACCGGGGTTTACACGCACGACACAAATATCGCTCTGAATCATACACACGAGGGAAGCCTGGGCAACCTGTGCACCGAAGAAATACGCCATGAAATGAACGAACTGCTCAATTTGAGAGAACTATGAATAAAAACATCATCACCCTGTTCCTGATTGCCACCGCATCTTTTGCTCAGGCACAATCCTACACTTTTCTCACCTACAACATACGCTATGACAATCCGGGCGATGGCCCCGACCGCTGGGAGTTAAGAAAAGACGCACTGGTTCGTGAAGTACTGGGCCAGCACCCGTCGGTTGCAGGCTTTCAGGAGGTACTAAAGTCGCAGACAGACTTTCTGGACAAACAATTAATAGGTTATCAGCGCTTTGGAGTAGGCCGTGAAGACGGCGCAGAAAAGGGTGAATATAGCCCGGTTTACTATGATACGACGACATTCAGGCTCATCACTGGTACAACAAGATGGCTTTCGGCCACGCCTGACAAGCCGGGAAAAGGCTGGGATGCCGCCTGCGAGCGCATCGCGACGGTAGTTACACTCCTCGACAAGAAGACCGGAGACAGTCTGATGGTTATCAATACCCACTGGG
>JBEGNB010000357.1:0-7144 GCA_041182785.1 Bacteroidota bacterium | reverse complement strand
CGCTCAGTACGAAGAAGGCGGCAAATCAGACAGTTCGCTGCTGCTGCTCGCCGAACAGGCGGGTCGCATTGCCGAACTCCTGAGGGCTATCCCGGAGCAGTGGATCTCTTACCTGGAGCTGGAACGCATCGTACGAACCATCATTGAAGCTGCCCCCCTGCAGATTACCCGCGCAGAGGCGGGCGCCCTGCAGTTTATCAGGCAGCCCGGCGCACTGGCCGGAGAGGTGGAATCGCTTGTTTGGTGGAATTTTATACACAACAGCGATGCTCCTCCTCCCGACAAATGGAGAAAAGGGGAGCGGGACTGGCTCGAATCGAAAGGCGTTCATCTGCGCACACAACGGGAAATCAGCCGGATGAATCAAATTCTGAATAACAAACCGCTGGATAAAACTACCGGGACTATCATACTCGTGGTACCCGACAAGGTGGATGGCGCCGAAACACCTCCGCACCTCCTGCTCAGCGATCTGAAGGTCAGGCTGGGCGACAAGTTCGACCATTGCGTTTATCATACCGACAGTGCAGCCGACCGGGAGCGACTGCGTATGCTTTTCAGGCATCCCGACCGGGTACAGCTGCCGGTTCGCCCGCCCGACCGCCTGCGCGCACAGGTGTATGTGAACAAGCCACATCTGATCCCGGGTGCCGAATATGAAACGCCTACCAACCTGGAATGGCTGTTCTACTATCCGCATCGCTGGTTCTTCAGGCAAAAACTTCGCCTGTTCCCCTCTTCGCTGCTCAGCGTGACCGGTCACACAACACTGCTGGGAAGTCTGGCACACCGTATTTTTGAAATACTGCTGGAGAAACCCGTCAATACCATGAGCAGGGAGGAAATTTTCGAACTCGTTGACGATATTTCCGCCGATCTGCTGCCCAAGGAGGGCGCCCCGCTACTGCTGTACGGCAGAGAGCCGGAGCGGAATGCCTTTATCAGGAGAGTCAGAAATGCAGCCTGGAATCTGGTCAGTATCATTCGCGATAACGGCTGGACAGTGGAAGCTACCGAGAAAAAGCTGGATGGTGAATTTTGTGGTATGCCCGTGCGGGGAAAGGCTGACCTGGTACTCCGTCGTGGCGACGAACTTGCCATACTTGACATCAAGTGGAGCGGAACAAACCGAAGGAAAGAACTGATCCGGAACGGGGAGGATCTGCAGCTGGTACTGTATGCCCATCTGTTGCCTCCTGAAAACTGCTGGCCACACACGGCCTACTTTATTCTGGAGGACGGGAAACTGGTGGCGCGCAACGATCAGGCATTCAGACAGGCGCTACAGGCCTCGCCTGGAGCAGATCATACCGCCATTGGTACAGAAATATTCGAACGTATGCAGCGTACTTACCAGTGGCGCATAGAACAGATCAGTAGCGGCGCCATCGAAATAAGGACCGAACGTACGGCCGTGGAGCTGGAGTCGCTGTACGAGGGCCAGCTTCACGATCTGCTGGAAATGAAAAGGGAGGAAGCCAGGTACGACGATTACTGGGGGCTGCTCTAGGGTGTGTCTGAAAAATACTAGCGATACCATTCCACCAGATCACTGGCAATCAGCGATTTTCTGCCGGTTGATGCAACGGCCCGGTCGCCCGCGCACCCGTGTGCCCACACACCCAGGAGTGCTGCTTCTGCGGGTGTATAGCCCTGCGCTAGGAGTCCGGTAATGATACCTGTAAGGACATCGCCTGCTCCGGCAGTAGCCATCGCCGGATTTCCGCTGGAATTGAACCAGCACGTACCATCGGGCAGTGCTACAGCCGTGTAGGCACCTTTCAGTACGATGACCGTCCGATAACGCTGCGCCATTGCTCTCTGCAGCTCGTTGCGGGCAAAATTGTCGGATGTTTTTCCGAACAGCCGTTCAAACTCCTTCGGATGCGGCGTCATGATGGTATTTTGAGGCAACAGATCGAACCAGTCGCGGTTTACAGCCAGCAGATTGAGGGCATCGGCATCGAGCAGCAGCGGCACGTGACACTGACAAAGCAGTTTTTCCAGCGCCCTGGCTGTTTCCGGCGCCTGACCGATACCGGGTCCGATACTCACAGCGCTGAAATGATTCAGATCGGGTATGTCTGACAAAAACTGGGCTCTGCGGTCGGGGCTGTACATCGCTTCCGGAACGGCAGTTTGAAGCACCACATATCCGCAGCGGGGAGCGTGCACCGTGAGCAGTCCTGCGCCCGCACGCAGGCAGGCGCGCGAGGCCAGTACGGCAGCCCCGGTCTTTCCGTAACTGCCGGCAATCATCAGGGCATGTCCGTGCGATCCTTTGTGGGAGAATACCGCACGGATCTTTTCCATTTTGCGGGCATCATCGCCGGTCAGGTAACAAAACGGAGAATCGGCAGTTTCCGGAAAATCCGGGTGGAGCCCTATGGAGGCATACTCCCATTTTCCTGTGAACAGTTCGTTTTCCGGGAAGAAGAAGGCGAGTTTGGGCGTTTCGAAGGAAAGTACCCTTTCGGCCCTGATGATGGCATCGCCCGGTGTGGTCTGGTCAGCAAAAAGGCCAGAGGGAATGTCAATACTGACTATTTCGCCCGGGTGTGTATTAAGTAATCCAGCCAGTGAGGCCCAGTCTCCGGAAAGAGGCCGGTTGAGTCCGGAGCCGAACAATGCGTCAATAAACAGCGTGTTTTTGGGTAATTCATGCAAAAAAGTATCAGCCTCTCCGGCATTTTTCAGTATCACCGGGGTAACCTCTTGCGGCAATAATGTCATTTGCAGATCAAAATCAGCCGAATGTCGTGTACCAAAGTCACAAACAGCTAACTTCGCGGCAAATTGAGCATTGTGCAGAAGTCGTGCAACAGCCACGCCGTCGCCGCCATTATTGCCTGTACCCGCCATAATGACGACAGGGCGCAACTGATCTGGATAATACCCTGTGAACCAGCTGGCAAACACGCTGGCGGCCCGGTTCATCAGGTTGACGGATGAAACTGGTTCATTTTCGATGGTGAAAGCGTCCCAGGCATGTATTTGCGAAGCGGAAAATATTTTCATGGAAACAGAAGAGCGAACATTTTTTAACGGGTTAAAAGTAGTGGAATTTGCCAGTGTTCTGGCAGGTCCTGCCGCAGGAATGTTCTTTGCCGAACTGGGAGCTACCGTTATCAAGATTGAGAACAGCTCTACCGGAGGCGATGTGACTCGTTCCTGGAAGAACCCGCTGGAAGATCCGCAGGCTCCGGTATCGGCTTACTGGAGCAGTATCAACTGGGGGAAGCAGCACGTATTCCTCGATCTGAACAACGAGAGCGACCGGCTTTCGGCCCGGATGTTTGTATCGGATGCTGATGTTGTGATTTCCAATATCAAACCTTCATCGGCGCGCCGGATGGGTATAGATGCCGATACCCTGTGCACCGAAAATCCGAGGCTGATTTTCGCCCAACTGAATTCTTACGCCGATCCGGAGGATGAGAGTCCGGCGTTCGACGCCGTATTGCAGGCGGAAGCAGGCTTTATGTACATGAATGGCGAACCAGAACGGGCGCCGGTAAAAATGCCGGTGGCACTGATAGATATTCTGGCGGCGCATCAGTTGAAAGAGGGCGTACTGGTAGCGCTGCTGAAACGGGAGAAAACGGGCATGGGCTCCGTGGTAACAGCCTCGCTGATGGAATCTGCCGTTGCTTCGCTCGCCAACCAGGCCAGTAATTACCTGATGACCGGGTACATCCCCCGGCGGATGGGCACCCGCCATCCGAACATTGCGCCTTATGGTGATGTTTATACTACCGCCGATGGAAAATCTGTTTTAGTGGCAGCCGGCTCCGAACGGCAATTCAGAAACCTGTGTACTTGTCTGAATCTGTGTGAGTTGCAGGAGCACGATTTGTACGCTACCAACTCCGTGAGAGTGAAAAACCGGGAAAGTCTCAACGAGTACGTACAAAAAGCTGCAGGAGCGTATCCACTCGACGAGCTGATGCTGCTTTTCAGAAAAAACGGGGTGCCCGCTGCGCGCATACGAGACATGAAGCAGGTATTCGAACTTCCGGGAGCAGAGAAACTCATACTGGAAGAGACGACGGTAGAGGGAGTACCCACCAAACGCGTGAAAACAGCTGTTTTTACTATCAAATCATCCCAAAATTGTTAATTTCGTGGAAAAAAACATAATTCTGAGAGCACTTTCGTCAGTGCGTGATCCGCAAACCGGCAGAGATATTGTATCGGCCGGAATGGTGGAAGATATTCAGATTGAGGGCAATAATGTAAATTTCAGGCTGGTTGTGTCCAGTTTGCAGATGCAGGGGAAATCGGAGCTCAACTTCGCCTGCATGGGAGCCATCGCAGAGCAGTATCCCGCAGCCAATGTGAACGTGCACTTTATGGCGCGTGCAGCCGACGGTGTGCCACAGCCACAGGCGCTGCCTCATATCAAGAACGTTATCGTGGTGGCATCCGGCAAGGGCGGAGTGGGGAAGAGCACTGTTTCAGTGAACCTCGCTCTTGGTCTGAAGCAGCTTGGTGCGCGTGTGGGCCTGCTCGATGCCGATGTGTATGGACCAAGTATGCCCACCATGCTCGGACTGGTTGGCAAGCGGCCGGCAGTACGGGACGTGACCGGAGTACCCAAAATGATACCCCTGGAATCCTATGGAATTCCTTCTATCAGCATAGGCTATATCATTGAAGAGGATCAGGCGGTAGTCTTGAGAGGGCCCCGGCTGGCAGCCATCATCAAGCAGTTCATCAACGATGTGTTGTGGCCCGAACTGGACTTCCTGATTGTGGATTTGCCACCTGGTACAGGCGACGTACAGCTGACTCTGGTACAGACAGTACCTGTCACCGGTGCTGTGCTGGTAACTACCCCCCAGGAAGTGGCCCTCGCCGATGCGGTCAAGGCCATGAATATGTTCCTGCTGGATCAGATCAATATACCCATCCTTGGGGTAGTCGAAAATATGTCGTGGTTTACCCCGGCTGAACTGCCCGAAAACAGGTATTATATCTTCGGTCAGGGAGGAGGAAAGAAACTGGCCAAAATGAGCAACTCCGTGTTGCTTGGCCAGATTCCGCTCGTACAAAGCGTACGGGAAGGCGGTGATACCGGATGGCCCGCCATCACCCAGCCCGACAACCCGGCTGCCGCCGCTTTTCTGGAAGTAGCCAAGAATACCCTGCGCCAGGTAGGGGTGCTGAGAGGGTAGGGAGATTTTGGGTTTGGAGTATCGAGTAATGAATATCGAACACCGAATATCGAACACCGAATATCGAAATTAGAGGTAATACCCCATACCCCCCAAAACCAACACTAATCAGCGTCAACATGCGTCAATTAATAGTCTTGCTAATCAGTTGTGTACTCAGTTCCGTACTGGGGGTTTATTTGTACACACAGTTTGTGCCGTCGCGTCAGGCTTCGGGTGAACAGCCTGTGCTGACCGACAGGCTGTTCAGTTTAAGAAATAATCTCAGGAGTAGTGCTCCGACAGACTTCACGGCTGCGGCGGATATAGCAACGCCGGCGGTGGTATATATCAAGGCTGTAGTCAGGACGGGGGGCGGATTTTTCTCTCAGGAAGCATACGCTGGAGCATCTGGTTCGGGAGTCATACTCTCGCCGGACGGATACGTTGTTACAAACCACCACGTGATAGAGAACAGTGCAGAAATCAAGATAACCCTGTTTGACAAGAGAGAATTCAAGGCGCGTGTTATCGGCTCTGATCATTCCACCGATATAGCGCTGCTGAAGATAGACGAGAACGACCTGCCTTTCATGTTACTTGGTAACAGCGACTCGGTGCGAGTAGGAGAGTGGGTGCTTGCAGTGGGTAATCCGTTCAATCTGGAGAGCACGGTCACTGCGGGTATTGTATCGGCCAAAGGAAGGAACATCAATATTCTGGGTGGAAGTTCGAGTATTGAGTCGTTTATACAAACCGATGCAGCGGTTAATCCCGGTAATAGCGGCGGAGCGCTGGTGAATACAGCCGGTGAGCTGATTGGCGTCAATTCCGCTATCATGACAGAATCGGGAAGTTATGAAGGCTATTCATTTGCCGTCCCTTCCAATCTGGTGCAGAAAGTGATCAGGGATCTCAAAGAATTCGGGGTTGTACAGCGTGCTTACCTCGGAGTGGGTATTCAGGATGTGGACGCCGAAGTGGCAAAGGAACTGGAGCTGCCCAGCGTGCAGGGTGTGCTGGTCAACAGAATAATTGATGGCGGAGCGGCATCTGATGCCGGAATGGCGCCAGGTGATGTCATACTGAGTGTAAACAGCGTGCGGGTAAACAGTACGGCTGAACTTCAGGAACATGTGGGTCGTTTCAGGCCCGGCGAGTCGGTCAATCTGGAATTCTGGCGAAAGGGACAGAGCATACGCAGCACGGTTACCCTCAAAGATGGCAACAACAATACCAGACTAACGCTGGTACGCGGCGACGAGCTTGATCAGGATCTGGGTATTACCCTGCGCGATCTCACGCGCGAGGAAGAGCGTAAAATGCATGTACAGGGAGCCGTTGTAACCAGCATACGCCGCGGGAGCGTGGTATATGAAACCAATATGCAGCCTGGATTTGTGATATGCAGCGTGAACGGAAACCGCGTTAAAGATGCTGCCGAGGCCATAGAAGCTATTCGTAATGCCTACAACAAGCTGGTGCTCGATGGCTACTACGAAGGAGAGCCCGACCTGTACTCATACCGGTTCAGGAAATGAGGAAAATCAGGCGTCGTCGTCGGGAACCGTTGTGCCGTGGTATCTCAACAGATACTCAGACGGGGTAAATCCCGTTGACTCTTTAAAATTCCGGTTAAAGGACGTCCGGCTGCTGTAGCCTGCTGCGCTGGCGATTTCGTTGATCGTCATTGAAGTGCCATTTTCCATAATCAGCTTGCGGACTTCGCTGTTGGTCAGAGACATATCTTTGCAGAGTACTTGCTGTCCAATTTTTTGAGATTGTATTTGTCTCTTTTCAAATCACCCCAAAACTAATCCCCTCTACCATTGCTATTATTCTTCCACTTTTCCGACCTTTGCCAATTGAAAGCGTATCCGGAATTCTCGCGCCGAGTCAAAAAAACTGTTTTTGACACCGGCGGAAAATCCTGGACACACCCTCTGAAGGGTTAAAGCCTTATTATCAGCCCGTCCCACATATAATTC
>JBEGNB010000356.1:0-5582 GCA_041182785.1 Bacteroidota bacterium | reverse complement strand
GGCTGTTGGTGCAAAGCTACATTTGTATGGTCACATTCCGGGGCTCTGTGAAAAAACGCATGGCCTCCCAGCCGCCCTCCCGACCCACGCCGGAGTTTTTCACCCCGCCAAAGGGTGTACGCAAATCGCGCAACATCCAGGTGTTAATCCAGATTATCCCTGCCTGCAGTCCCGATGCCAGCCGGTTGGCGCGGTCCAGACTGTTGGTCCACACGGTGGCGCTGAGCCCGTAAGGACTCGCATTGGCATTCTCAAGGGCTTCCTCATCGGTATCGAAGGGCTGTATGGTGACTACCGGACCGAAAATTTCTTCCTGATTGGTGCGGCACTGAACAGGTAGCCCCTCTATGACTGTGGGTGCTATGTACCATCCGCCCGATAAAGGTCCTGGCATATTCAGCGCTTCGCCGCCGCAGAGCACTACGCCGCCCTCTTCCCGCGCGAGCTGTATGTAGCTCAACACCTTGTTATAATGCATCTCCGATACCACCGCACCGAGCTGACTGGCCGGATCAGCCGGGTCGCCCACGCGCAGCGCGCGCACCCGGTCGGTAAAATCTCGTTTGAAGCGTTCATACAGGCTCCTTTCGACGTATATTCTCGATCCACACAGGCAAATTTGTCCCTGGTTGTTGAAGGAAGACCGTACGGTGGTATCAAGCATGCGCTCGTAGTCGCAGTCGGCGAAGATGAGATTCGGATTTTTCCCGCCCAGCTCCAGGCTGATCTTTTTGAACATGGGGGCCGCTACCCGCGCGATGTCTGCACCTGCGCGCGTGCTGCCCGTGAAGGAAATGGCCTTGATCTCCGGATGCGACACGATGGCGGCCCCTATGCCGGGACCCGTGCCGTGCAGGATATTCAGCACCCCCGGTGGCAGACCCGCTTTCCGGCAAATATCGCCCAGCATCCAGGCGGTGAGCGGTGTTACCTCCGACGGCTTGCCGATCACACAGTTGCCTGCGGCGAGTGCAGGGGCGATCTTCCACGTGAACAGATACAGCGGCAGATTCCAGGGAGAGATACAGCCCGTTATCCCCACAGGCTGGCGCAGCGTGTAGCTCAGCACCCCCGGCTGATGGTGACTTTCGGAGGAAAAGTGCAGGAGTGCGGTGGCAAAAAACTTGAAATTGAGCGCAGAGCGCGGAATATCAATGGTGCGGGCCGTAGTGATTGTTTTGCCGCTATCGGCACTTTCCGCCTCGGCCAGCTTGTCCAGATTCTGGAGGATACCATCTGAAACGGCGCGCAGGATATCGTGGCGCTGCTCGGGATGCAGCGCTGCCCAGGCCGGGAAAGCCGCACGGGCGGCCTGCACAGCCAGTTCCAGATCTTCCGGACCCGAATCAGGAATTTGTCCGGAAACAGCGCCGGTAGCCGGATTGAAATTGTCGAGATACCGGTTGCTGGCGGGGGGGCAGTCCACGCCGTTAATGAGGTTGGATATAAGCGTCATGTTCATGGCAACGTTGGATGTTCGGAGAATTTGTCTTTACACCAGTTGGCAGGGTTGTTTTCAATATAATCATTAATTCGCTGATATGTTGCGTCATTCCTGATAATATGGTCATGAAAACGGGTTTGCCATTGAAATACGGGATTTACCTTTCGTATTTCGAACGAACACCGCCCCTTGTACCACCTCACAATACGCGACAGATTTTCATTCAGCACAGGATTGTTACTACCGGCGAAGCCGCCTGCCTGGGGCTTAGTGGCCGGGTGTAAAGGTACGGCTACGCCTGAAACTGTTTTTTCAATAATAACAATGCCGTGAATATGATTGGGCATAACCACGAACGCCCCGAGTTGTGCATACGGGAAGACGGAGGGGATTTCGTGCCAGATATTCGCTGCTATATCGCCTGCGGGATAGGCTAATAGCCGTCCGTCGGTGATTTTTCCGAAAAAATGAAATCTGTTTTTCGTACAAATAGTGATAAAATAAGCGGCATTATTGCCGTAGTCCCACCATTGCGCCCGTGCCGACGGGATGCGGTATTTGTTTTTGAATTTTTCCATTTGATAATCGGTTTGATCCCGTAGAGACGCGATTCATCGCGTCTCTACTCTACGCCGGGAATTGTTAAAAATGCCTTGTGAATCTGAATTGTGTGGATTGAAATGGGGTGGTGAAATGAATTGAGACGCGATGAATCGCTTCCATACGGCCTGGATTGAGAAAAAAGGATTGAAAATGAAATGAAGCCTGGCTGGGAGACGCGATGAATCGCATCCCATGTACGGGGGCATAGCGCCACGGTTTATACAAATATAATAAAAATAAAGCACAAATCAAGGCCGGGAATGAAATTTCAGATAATTCAGGTCGGATAAAATACAGAAATACGGTATCAAAATCTATAATGACAGGAGGGGAAATTGCATCATTGCATTGCTTTGAAGGCAGTATTTTCGATCCGGGATGAAAAAAATCAGAAATTTCGTTCTTTGCAATAGCATTGTTGATGGAATTTTTGGAGTAAAGCGTAAGCCTTCTGAGCACTGAAATTTTGCATTTTTTGCTTGTTTTGACCAATAAATGCGTATTATTGCACGTTACTGAATAATCATATCTCGTTTTTGGGCAGCGGCGCTGTGGAATTTTGCTCAAAAAGTGTAATTGTTTTCGTGGGGGCTCATCGGCCATCTTTGTCTTATTAATTCACCAAATCAAAAATTATCATCATGGACAAAAAACTCTTCCCTACCTGTCTGGCAGTTGTACTTTGCTGCCTGTTCTCCCTGCCCCTGTTTTCCGCGCCTGTTTCTTCTGATGAATGCAATGCGCCTGCGCCGGGCAATTTCCGCAAGACCGCCGAAGGCCCCGGTTATGTGACCCTCGGTTGGGAGCCCGTCGAGTCGGGCGCTTCGCACCTGCTCACCGTATCGGAAGTGCTTGCCGACGGTTCTGAAACACTGGTTTACACATTCGACGGTATTTCAGCAGTGACCAAAAAAGTGGAGGGTCTCAAGCACCGTACCCGGTACAAGTTCAAGATTTACACCAAATGTGCCGATGGTAGCCCGAGCATGATACCTTCCGAAGTGGATATCATCACCCTGATTATTGAGCTTACGCTGGCGGGTAGAAAGCCGGTGAATCCGCAGCCGGTTGGGTGTATGGGTATAGATTACCAAAACCCGGAATATGATTGGATTGGTTTTCGGTTGCAAAAAGTGAAAGGAGATGTTATTCTGCAGGAAAACTTCTTCGAGTTTCAGAGAGAAGGTGAACTGGTATCAATAAAACGTGCTGAGACGAATAATAAGCTTGTAGCGGCAAATCACTTAGGAAATGCTTACCCTAGATTGATGAATCCTGTAATTGAAACACTTATACCCTTTCGTGCTGCAGAGCTTATCGAAGGAGATCAAATAGAGATTAGTGCATTCGCAAGTATCGCTTTAGAATTCAATAGTGGTTGGAATGAAACGGTGGATATCTGTTGTACTTACGATCCAGGGCAGCAGTTGTACTACAAATATGACGTCTTTGTATCAAATACAACAGGAACTGAATCAAATCAGGGTCTGGTTCGAGGTATACAGGAGGCTGATAACGTAAAAGTTGTAAATCCGGTTCAGGATTTTATCGAAATTATCAACACAGTCGGAGGCAATTTTAGTAGTGAAGACTTGATAGTCAGCCTCCTTGGAATTGATGGTCGTATCCTGAAACAGTCTGAAGAAAGGTCAGTTGATGGTTCCATCTGGATAGATGCAAGAGAAATTCCTTCCGGGCCATTCTTTCTAGTCATCTCCGGTTCTACAGAAAGAAAGACCTTCATGCTGGTCAAAATTTGAAAAACTAACTCTTTTTGATTAAATAACGTCATGAAGAAATATTTCCTTACATTGAACTGTGTCTGTATGCTGTTTGCATGCATGTCTGCGCAACATACAATCCAGTGGCAGCGTACGCTTGGCGGATCTCTCTTCGATAAGGTTCACGATGTCATTACAGTAGCAGATGGTAGTTACCTTGTTCTGGGGATGACAGCCTCATCCAATTATGATATTTTCGGTTATCACGGGGGGCATGACATTTTTGTTGCCAAGTTTGGTTCTACTGGAAATACGATATGGAAGAAGACTTTTGGAGGGTCGGATGCAGAAATACCTGGAACAATTCTGGCAACAGAAGATGGCGGCTGTATTGTAACGGGTACAACCCGATCCGACAATTATGATGTTGTTGGTTTTCACGGGGGACTAAGTGACGGCTGGATGTTCAAATTGAACAGTTCTGGTAATATGGAATGGCAGAAAGTATTTGGCGGAATTGGGATGGAAGAGTTGAACTGTATGATAGTCACGTCAGATGGTGGTTATCTGTTGACTGGTGCCTCGACAATTCCGGATGGAGACGTTACTGAAAACTTGGGTGGCCTTGATTTTTGGGTGATTAAAACCGATGACAAAGGGGAGATAGTATGGCAGCACTCCTACGGTGGAAGTAATGAAGATATTGCGTACCATGCTTCAGAGATATCTGATGGAGGTTATATTGTGGTTGGGAATACGTTTTCCAATGATGGCTACGTATCAAACAACAAGGGTAACGTGGATATATGGGTGCTCAAAATCAATGCTGACGGAATTTATGAGTGGGGTACAGCCCTAGGAGGGGAGTATGCAGAACTTGGAAGATTTGTTCACGAAACGGAAGGTGGATATATAGCGGGTGGTTTGACTGGTACCAAAAATAGCGGAGATGTGGTAGGAGGACACGGGTTGTACGATATGTGGGTAGTTAAAATTGATCTTTCGGGTAATTTGGTGTGGCAACTACCTATAGGGGGGACAGAGCTTGACCAACCCGGCCAAATGGAACTTTTAGAAGACGGTAGTTGTATCCTGATAGGTGAAGTTCAGTCAAATGATGGAGACTTTCCAAATAATGATGGTGGCGCAGATCTCGCGCTGGTAAAAGTCAGTCCTGACGGCGAACTGGTTTGGCAACAGACCTTTGGGGGAACGCAGCCGGATTCAGGATATGCCATTGACCGTACACCCGATAATGGCTACATTATAGGAGGTCATACCTGGTCCACCAACGGTGACCTGGAAGGCTTCACAAACCGTGGCAAGAACGACTTCTGGATCCTCAAACTTTCCCCCGAAACCATGAGTGCAACGGAGGAGATCGAAGCCGAACCGATCCTGTTATATCCCAACCCGGCTGCTGATATGGTGAATATCAGCGTACCCGAACCATACAGTGAACTACAGATTGTAATCACCGATGCTTCCGGCATCGCCGTCCTGCAGAAAGACGTCATCAATGGCGGCGCCCTGTCGCTGGCCGGTCTTCCCGCAGGTATATACACGCTACTGGCGCGCATGCCCGATGGGCGCGTGCGCACGGGGAAACTGGGAAAAAACTGATTTTTTCAATTCACAGGCTTCTGATTACCTGCCTGCATCCGTGGTGTATATCACCCGGATGTGGGTGGTATCAACCTGTCCAAATCTTTCAAAATGAGAATTTTACTTACAATATCAATGCTGGCAGGTATCTGCTTCAGCCATATCAGCGCACAGGTTTCTATCGAATGGCAGCGCACACTGGGAGGATC
>JBEGNB010000355.1:0-3249 GCA_041182785.1 Bacteroidota bacterium | reverse complement strand
CGCTCTTCCATGGAGGTTACGGCTTCTGCTACCAACGTCTATGACCGCCAGAACATTTTCTACTTTGACCGTGTACGCTACCAGCGCGTGAATCAGTTGCCGCTGATGCCGAGCCTGAGTGCCACTTTCCAGTTTTGATACACTGAATTACATGGAATACAAATTAACCCAGTACTCTCACGGCGCCGGCTGCGGATGTAAAATATCGCCGAAGGTTCTCGACAGTATCCTGAAAACCGAACTGCACAAACAACATTTCCCGCAATTGCTGGTGGGGAATGAAGAGCGCGATGATGCTGCTGTATTCGATCTTGGCGACGGGACTGCTATCGTTAGCACCACTGATTTCTTCATGCCCATCGTTGATGATCCCGAAGACTTCGGCCGAATCGCATCGGTGAACGCTATCAGTGATATATATGCTATGGGCGGAAAGCCCCTTGTAGCGATTGCCATACTCGGATGGCCTATTAATACTATCCCGGCCGAAGTGGCCAATCAGGTTATAGAAGGCAGTCGCAAGGCATGTGCTGAAGCCGGTATTCCGCTGGCCGGCGGACACAGCATTGACAGTCCGGAGCCAATTTTCGGACTTGCTGTCACAGGCAGGGTCAGTCTTGCTCATCTGAAAAAAAACGGAGGTGCCACACCCGGCGCCCGGCTTTTCCTGACCAAACCGCTCGGTGTAGGTATCCTCACTACTGCCCAGAAAAAGGGGGTATTGCTCCCCGAACATGTTCAGATTGCCCCCGACAGTATGAAGCGGCTGAACAAGGTGGGCGCCAGATTCGGTGAACTGCCTTATATTCAGGCAATGACCGATGTGACGGGGTTCGGTTTGCTCGGACACCTGAGCGAAATGTGCGAGGCAAGCAACACATCGGCAGTGGTAGAACTGGCAGCAACACCTGTTATAGACCGGCCGGTGCTCGATTATTACCTCGACCACAAGTGTGTTCCCGGTGGCACGAACAGAAACTGGGACAGTTACGGGCACAAGATCGCCGGGGCGGAAGAACCTCTTGTCAGGCATTTGCTGGCTGATCCGCAGACGAGCGGTGGCCTGCTGGTGGCTGTACATCCGGATCACGTCGGCGACTTTACGGCGGTGGCTGCCGAAGAAGGATTCCAGCTTCAGCCGTTCGGGATGATGACAGAGCGTCAGGCAGCTCTGATTACAGTAGTATAGACCACTACAGCGTCTCCGGTTTCGTTTTCCGCTTGAAGTGGAAATACGTTTCCAGCTGTGCGCGTACCGGCAGATCGCCTCCTGTGCGCCTGTATTCGTTTTGGTCCTCCTGATCCAGCACACGAGCCTTCACGTTATCATTGAGTTGCAGATCAATGAGTCCCCTGATTTCTGACTGAATTTCCGGGTCGAGCACGGGAAATGTCGTTTCAATCCGGAAGCTGAGGTTCCTTTCCATCCAGTCGGCACTGCTCAGGTACATCAGTTCATTCCCTCCGTTGTGGAATATAAGCACCCTTGCGTGCTCCAGGAACCGGTCAACAATACTGATAATTTCAATATTATCGCTGATTCCGGGCAGTCCGGGTACCAGGCAGCAAATACCGCGAATGATGAGTTTCACCCTGACGCCAGCCTGAGAAGCCTCGTACAGTTTTCCGATGATCTCGCGGTCTTCCAGACTATTGAGTTTGATAATCAGAGCGGCTTCCCGGCCTGCTTTGGCTGCTTCAATTTCACGATCAATCAGTTCGTTGAGACCGGAGCGAAGATTGAATTTGCCCACGAGCAGGTGCTGAAACGGGTGTGCCGGCGGTTTTACATTTTCAAGGAAACTGAAAACGTTACTGACTTCACTGGTCAGGCGCTTGTCGGCGGTAAAAATGGCCAAATCGGAATACACCTTGGCCGTTTCTTCGTGGAAATTGCCGGTTCCCAGGTACGCATACATACGCGCATGGCCGTGTTCCATGCGCCTGACGAGCGCGAGCTTGGAGTGTACCTTCACACCCGGGAACGAGTAGTGCACCCGAACGCCCGCTTTTTCCATTTTTTCACCCCATTCGAGGTTAGTGGCCTCGTCAAACCGGGCCTTTATTTCAACAAAAACCGACACATGTTTGCCCCTTTTCACCGCTTCCATCAGCGATTGAAGGATACGGCTGTGGCGTGCCACGCGGTATTGTATGACTTTGATGTGAGTCACATCCGGATCAGCAGCAGCTCTTTCAAAGAAATTGACAACAGCATTGAATGACTGGTAGGGTACATGCAACAACTGATCCTTCTCCATGATGACACTGAACGGATCCTCCACGGCGTGCAATGCAGGATGTTGCAGAGGTGGGAGAGGCTTGTATTTCAGGTGCTGGAGCCCGAAATCAGGAAACTTGAAAAAGTCAAAGTTGTTGTGATAGCGACCCTCCGGGAGCATATCATTTTTCCGCAAATCGAAAGTATCTTTCAGATAGGCGAGGAGGTGATCGGGCATTTCGCGGTCGTAAACGAAGCGACTTGCAGGGCCTACCTGCCTTTTCTGCAGACTTGACTTGATTTTTTGCACCAGATCGCCCGAATATTCGTCGTCAATGTGCAACTCCCCATCGCGGGTGAGTTTGATAGAGTAGGCATCCTGAATATCGTAACCCGGGAAGAGACGCGTGACAGAGTGCCTGACAATATCGTCGAGCATGATCACATCGTGGCGGTCGGGAGGGGAGGGGAGAGTAATAAACCTGGGTAGCTGATCGGAGGGAATTTTGACGAGAGCGTATTCACTTTCCAGCAGCGGACGCTTCTTTTGGCGGAGGTGGACAGCCAGATACAGGTGTGCGTTTGCCAGGAACGGGTTGATTTTGTGTTTGACCAGCAGTACCGGCATCACGAACGGGAGCAGGTGATTCTCGAAGTAGTTTTCAACGAATTTCTTTTGCTCTTCGTTCATATCGAGCCTGCGCAACAAATGGATATTGTGCCGCTTCAGCTCGGGGATGATTACATTCAGGAAAATTTCAGAGAATTCACCCTGCTGGCGATTGACAATGCTGTGAATCTGCTTCAGGAGAATACTCGGATCGAAATCCAGCTTGGCCTTCGTCTTTTTACCCACCTTTTTGAGCTTTCTGATACCGGCGACCCGGATCCTGAAAAACTCGTCGAGGTTGGATGAATAAATAGCGAGGAACTTCAGTCGCTCGAGCAACGGAACGGCGGGGTCACTGGCCTCCTGCAAAACCCTGTGATTAAAAGAGAGCCAGGAGACATCCCGATTGGTATATGGC
>JBEGNB010000354.1:0-4848 GCA_041182785.1 Bacteroidota bacterium | reverse complement strand
TTTTTAACCGCAGCGTTGCGCAGAGGTATTTTTCTCTGCGTAACTCCGCGTCGTACTCTGCGAAACTCTGCGGTTAAGCGCACGCAAACGAAATTACAGCCGAGCAAAGTATTCCGGATACACCCGTGGTGTCAAGCCAGGCCTGCTGACTCAGGCCGCTGTGTTTCCACGCCTGCAGGCAGATTTGGAGATCCTCGGAGCACCTCCTGTACTGGTTTGTGCCATATGAAAATCTGTTTGGGGCAAAGGTCTTCATACGGAAAATATGAGGCAAGATGTGGTTGGTCGGGGGTTTACAAGTAAACAGTGTGATTTTTTTGAGCGGTTTCGTACTAATTGGCATATTTTTGTGTTAAAATTTGCATAGTGGCAAAAAAGCATATCCGTTTCGACTGGGCAGCCAAGAAGATGCTGCGAGACAAGAAGAACTTCGGTATCCTCGAAGGCTTCCTCTCCGAACTTTTGAAAGAAGAAATACAAATTGAAGGGCTTTTGGAGAGTGAAAGCAACCAGGAAGAAGAAGACGACAAGTTCAACAGGGTAGATCTTTTTGCTGAAAACTCAAAAGGTGAACATATCATCATCGAAATCCAGAACACGAGAGAGTTGGACTACCTCATGCGGATACTTTTCGCTACGTCGAAAGCCATCACGGAATACTTGCCCGTTGGAGCGAAATATGGCGAGATAAAAAAGGTAATCGCCGTAAGTATCGTCTACTTCGACCTGGGCAAGGGCGAAGATTACGTTTATGTCGGTCAGACGAAGTTCAAAGGCTTGCATACTAAAACTGAATTGCAACTGACGACGGCGCAGAAAAAGTTGCTCGGCAAGCCGACCGTCCATCAAGCATATCCCGAATACTATTTAATAAGGACGACTAAATTCAACGATATCGTAAAAGATACACTCGACGAATGGATTTACTTTTTCAAAAACAGTGAAGTTTTGGATGATTTTCGGGCAAAAGGGATGCAAGAGGTTAGGGAAAAACTGAATGTGATGAACTTGCCTGAACCTGAAAGGAAAAAATATGATAAATTCCTGGAGCGCTTGCACGACGAAGCGAGCTATGCCGAAACCATTAAAATAGAGGCGGAGGAAGCGGCAGCAAAAGCTGCAAAAAAGGTCGAGGATGAATTTCGAGAGGATGAAAAGAAAGGTATTGCAATGAACTTAATAAAAATGAATTTCTCTGATGAGCAAATTGCCCAGGCGACAGGACTCTCGATTAACGAGATTAAGGCGTTAAGGGACATTAAATAAAAAGGTATTTTGAATACCCCCGCGGTTTCAAGTCAGGCGTGCTGACTCAGGCCGCTTTGTTTCCACGCCAACAGGCAGATTTGGAGATTCCCGAAGCACCTACTGTACTGGTTCGTGCTATATGAAAATCTGTTTGGGGCAAAGGTCTTCATACCGAAAATATAGGGCAGGGTGCGGTTGGTCGGGGGTTACTTCGCAGCGAACAAAAGATTTTATTCGCTATTCGGATTACATTTGTCCGTTCAAAAGCAATGCTGTATCATGAAAAAGCACATTCTCCTCTCTGCCCTGCCAATGCTCCTGCTCGGAACTCTGTTCGCACAGAGCCCGACGAGCGGACAGAAACTGACGCAGGACCCCTGGAAAATCATCGCAGAAGACATCAATCCAGCCAGATATTATGGTATCACGGTGGCCAACGGGATGATCGGACTGGTGTCCTCTCCCGAGCCCATGCGCGTGAAAGACGTGGTACTCAACGGTGCTTACGACAATTACCTGCGCGGGCGCGTGAGCAATATTCTCAAGGGGTTCAATTTTATGAACATGAACCTGGATGTGGACGGGCGCAGAATCGGCAGAAATGATATTTCCGAATACCGGCAAACACTCGATATGCGTCACGCCCAACTCACCACCACCTTCGATGTGGGCGACAAGGTCAGCGTCAGCCAGACACTTATGGCACTCAGGCACCTGCCCTACTGTGCTCTTTCCATCGTGGAAATTACTGCCAAAAAGGACGTAACCATCACCCCCATGTCCGTCATAGAAGCTCCGGAGATGCTGCAGGATGTGCGCAACTACTACTCCGAAATAGACCGCCCGCACGTTTTGATTCCACTGCTCACCTCCGTCGGGAAAAGCCCGAGTGGGAAATATACCGTTGCGGCCTCCACCAGTTTTATTTTCCAGGAACCGCATGGCTCCGAACCAGATCTCATTCACGAAGACTGGGACTACAATATGCACCTGGCCAAGTTTCATAAAAAACTGAAGGCTGGCGAAACATACCGGTTTGCCGTTGCGGGTACACTTATTTCTTCTGCCCATACGATTGATGCGCACAACGAAGCCGAGCGCCTCACCATTTTCGCAGCACTCGAACGCACGGAAAGGCTCCTCACCCGCCACGAAGCCGAGTGGGACAAACTCTGGACATCAGACATTACTATAGAGGGCGATGTCAATGCCACCCGGGATATCCATTCGGCCATGTATCACCTCTACTCGTTCGGCCGCGAGGGAACAGCACTCAGCCTCTCACCCATGGGTCTGAGCGGACTCGGTTACAACGGACACGTATTCTGGGATACCGAACTGTGGATGTATCCGCCCATGTTGCTGCTTCACCCCGAAATTGCACGCTCCTTCCTCGAATTCAGGTACCAACTACTCGATGAGGCCAAACAAAATGCCTTCTCTCACGGATACAAAGGCGCCATGTATCCCTGGGAAAGTACTACTACCGGACAGGAAGAAACCCCTGTATGGGCACTCACCGGTCCTTTCCAGCACCACATCACAGGCTGCGTGGGCTGGGCGGCCTGGCAGTACTATCTGGTTACAAAAGATAAATTATGGCTTCGCGAAAGAGGCTGGCCCATTCTGAAGGAAGTAGCCGATTTCTGGGCAAGCCGCGTGGAAAGAAATGGTCCGGGCAGGTACGACATCAATAACGTCATCGGTGCCAATGAATGGCAGGAAAATATTGATAACAACGCCTTCACCAACGGAATGGCAATCACGGTGCTGCGATATGCCACACAGGCCGCTCAGGAGCTCGGAATCACTCCCGATTCCGACTGGGCTCATGTCGCCGACAATATTCCTGTGCTGAAGTTTCCCGACGGAACAACCCGCGAAAATGCCACCTACAACGGTGAAATCATCAAGCAGGCCGATGTCAACCTGCTCGCCTACCCGCTGAAATACTACACAGACCCGGCTCAGGTCAAGAAAGACCTGGATTATTACGAACCACGCATGTCGCCCGATGGACCTGCCATGGGGAATGCCATTCTGACCGTGTCGGCCGCGCGTGCGGGAGATGCCGAGAGAGCCTACGACCTTTGGGTCAAAAGCTACAAATTCAATGAAGTGCCGCCATTCGGAGTACTTTCGGAGTGCGCAGGCGGTACAAACCCCTATTTCGCCACCGGAGCAGGCGGATTCCTGCAAGCCACACTGATGGGCTTCGGCGGACTGGACATCACGCCGAACGGGATCGTACAGCTCAAAACAAAGCTGCCCAAAAAGTGGAAATCCATGACCATTACCGGTGTTGGCGGTAAAACCTGGAAAGCAGGAAACTGAAATATTCTTTCAACATGCATCTGTACACCAACGCCACCATTTACACCGGAAGTCAGATCCTGCGACACGCATCTTTGGCTGTTGAGGATGATGTGATTACAGGAGTGTATCCGAAAGATGGAAAACATCCGGGACCGGTCGAATCCGTCACCAATCTGAATGGCCTGTCTCTGGCTCCCGCGCTGATTGATCTGCAGATATATGGCGGTGGCGGGTTGCTTTTCAATAACGATCCTTCCCCCGAAACTATCCTGGCCACTTACAGGGATGTACAGGCCGGCGGCGGTGCCTGGTTCCAGATCACACTTTCCTGCTCGGTGCCGGAAATCATGTGGCAGGCAATAGAGGCATGCCGGACGTACCAGGCACAGGGAGGGGAAGGATTGATCGGACTTCATCTGGAAGGCCCCTTTTTTAATCCGGAGAAAAGAGGTGCTCATCCGCTGAAAAACATACAAAAACCGACCAAGGAAAATATTTCAGCCATCATTGAAAAGGGGCGTGGAATCGTTACCTACATGACCATCGCTCCGGAGATGTTTGAAGAAGATGCACTGGATATGCTGCTGGACAGCGGCATCATACTCTCTGCCGGACACAGCAATGCCAGTTATGAACAGGCGAAATACGCGTTCGGCAAGGGAATAGGCAGGGCCACGCACCTGTTCAATGCGATGAGCCCGTTTCAGGGCCGGGCACCCGGCGTGGTTGGCGCCATATATGATACAGCACCCTTTGCCAGTATCATTGCCGATGGCGTACACTGCGATTTTGCCTCCGTCAGAATCAGTCACAAATTGCTGGGAGACAAGCTTTTTCTGATAACCGATGCCGTGACAGAGAGCGACCGGGGCGATTACCGGTTCCGGTTTGCCGGCGATCGGTACGTAGATGCAGACGGCACCCTTTCGGGGTCTTCCCTTGCGATGTGGCAGGCCGTGCGGAACTGTACCCAAAAGGCAGGAATTCCGCTGGATGAATCGCTCAGGATGGCTTCGCTTTATCCGGCCCGCGCTGCAGGGATAGCGGATAAAACCGGCCTGCTGGCACCCGACTATCCGGCAAAATGGATTGTATTTGACGAAAACCTGGAACTTGTCGGTGAACACTGCAGGCTTTAGGGCTTGTTCAGGATTCTCTGCCGGTGGTAAAAACAGGCTGATTTTTTGTCAGTTTTTGCATTTTTGAAGGCGCATAGCCGGAGCTACGTAACTGAAAAAAGGTGAAAAATGGCGAAAAATGAGCCGTTTTTGACTCGGCGAGAGA
>JBEGNB010000353.1:0-3477 GCA_041182785.1 Bacteroidota bacterium | reverse complement strand
GTCATAGACTCGTCAATTCACATTTGCCAGCGTCTCGATATCCCTTTTGGAGTGGCCCTGAACCGGGTTAACCGAGCGCACGTTTTGCTGAATATGGAAAAGCCGGCTGAAGCCCTCAGTCAGTTGCGTGAATCAGACAAGTTCCCACCCATAGCCAATAATTATAAAACCGAAATATGCAGTTTGTACTACCTTGCATACAAGGCTTTGGGCAATAAAACCGAGGCATTCAGCTTCCTGCAGCAGTATGTGATGCTCAAAGACAGTACCGAACGTGCCGGATCAGAGCACATCGTGCTGGAGTGGGAGGAACGCATTATCAGATCCAGAAAAGACCGGGAGCTGATGCAACTCAACCAGCAACTGGAGG
Source organism: Bacteroidota bacterium (assembly GCA_041182785.1). Taxonomy (GTDB): domain Bacteria; phylum Bacteroidota; class Bacteroidia; order Chitinophagales; family Saprospiraceae; genus M3007. Next base: position 3,107 of record JBEGNB010000353.1, on the reverse strand, counting down.
CAACCAGACAGCGCCAGCGCATGATCATGGTGTTTTCCGGTATGCTGCTGCTGCTTGCTGCAGCCGGGGGGGGCATCTTTTTCCTGCGCAGGCAGCGGGAGAGCCTGGCCGCCCGGCTCATAGAAGAAGAAAATCAAAATATGCTGCTGCAGCTCGAAATCAAAGAACAGGAGCTCACCACACAATCCATTCACCTGCACGCGCTTGGAAAGTTCACAGAGGAGATCGGCAATAAACTGATTAACCTGAAGGTACAACTCAATGGTGAAAAGGAAGAGGTACTCGGCAAGATTATCCGCGAATTTGAGCAGGGTGTTTCTGAAGAGATCTGGGAAGATTTCAGGTCCCGGTTTGAACGTGTCAATGATGACTTTAATCATAAACTGCTGCAGCTGTGTCCCGACCTGACTCCGGTGGAACTGAAGATTGCCAGCTACCTGCGATTGAACCTCTCGTCGAAGGAAATTTCCAGGCTGACCAACCGCTCTGCCGGCACTATCTCCAATACGCGAAGTGCCTTGCGCAAAAAGCTCCGCCTGGAGGAAGAGGATAATCTGGTAGCCTATCTGATGGCGCTGTAGGCCTGTTTTAATGCATTTTTTTTAATAAAATCTGTAACCATTTGAAAAACGTGAACCGATTTTGGGGTTCCTGTTGTAAAATCGTGACCTGTATCTACTATTCGGGCGCGCTTTTTGCAGGTACTTTTGCTGTTAGGTTCAAATAAAAGGGAGCGTAGTGTTCTGCACTACCGTTCCCCCTGTACCTGAATTTTCTCAATTTTAATCAACCTGTAATGAAAGAGCAACATTCTGTTATTTCCGGGAAGTCAATTCCCGCCCTCCTGATTGCCTTTGCGCTCATCTGCAAAATGACCACTGCGCATGGCCAGCACCTCACCATTTCCACCAGCGGCCAGACCGGCACCTCCGGTACCAACTGGAGTATCACAGGCAACACACTTACTGTTGCCAACGGTGCTGTTTCTGCCAATATCCACCCGAGTGTAATTACCAACCACCTCACCAATACGGGGAATCTGACGGTGGTGTTGCCGGCACTCAGCGGAACCGAGCGGAATTGCTATATCAATTCGGATATATCTTACACGGGAAATACTGCCCGAACGCTGACTTTCAGCGTGGCAAACAACATCTTCCCGGCATTCGGAGTAAGCATCACCTCAACTGCCAGCGCCATGAACCTTGTGTTTAATGCGGGGCTACAAGTATCTGTATCGCCTGATTACGGAGTTGTCAGGCTGGATGGTGTCACAATCAATACCAACGGGGGGCATCTTTGGGCTGGCGGTGGTACGCTGAACCAGAACTGGAACGGATTGACGGTGGGTAACAGCTCTGCCAGAACCTGGGGAGATGGTGTCAGTGCCGTTTCTCTGTTCAGTTCAACCATCACTACTCAGGGTGGTAACATCTATGCCAGAGGTCTGTCATGGGATACTTCTGATGATGACGGGACAAATTATGGAGTCAATATTGAGAGTACCACTATTTCCAGTCAGGCAGGGAGTATTCAAATTGTGGGAGATATCAGGGGAAGGTATTCTATCGGAATTGGAACACGTATCTGGTCCGGAACCAGCGGGACGAATATCACCAGTACGAGTGGTGCCATCAATATTACAGGAACAGGTACCGATCAGTCAACCAACGGAAATAGCTGGAGGGTAGCTACGTATTTGTACAGTACCTCCACCACCAACAGGCTAACCATTTCATCATTGTCCGGTAACATAACGGTAGAGGGTGCGGCCAGTTTTGCAGCCTCTGTAAATGACAAGGAAGGGATAGCGCTTGGAGGTGACGGTTTTGGAATTACTTCTCAGACCGGGAATATCACACTTCGGGGTTCCAACACCCTCGAATCCTCCGGTCAATACTGCAACTCTATCCGAATTGCAGCTTTGAACGCCCCCAATGCTGTTCGTATCGGATATGACGGCACTAACCCATATTCAGGAAACATCCTGATAGAGGGCAATTCGATTTACCAGCGAAGCAATAATACCGGTGCAGGGTCTATTGCTATCCAGACTACAGGTACTTTAACGATGCAGTCAACAGGTGGGGCCTTTACGTATATGCGCGCCGGAGATTCAGGTACACTGAATTTCGATGACGACTGGAATTTTGGTACAACGCTGGGTGGTTTCACATTCGGAAAAACGACCAACAGTACAGCGGTCTCATTTAGCAGAGATTTTACCCTGAATGGCCCGTTCACGGCGTACGGAAGCAATATCGGACTGCAGGGTATCACCGCCAACGGCGACGTATATGTCCGTTCAACTGCCTATATTGATCAGAACGGTGCGAAAACCACCTCCACTAACGGGGGGGATGTGATATACTGGGCTGGCGGAAGCGGTGAATCCTATATTCGTCCGGGAACGATTGTTACCAATGGCGGACACGTTTATATGGGGGGTGATTTCGATGCCCTGGGTACACGCACCTGGCGTGGCCATACAGTGGGTGGCGGTTATGCACTCTCACAGAGCTTTGCCGGTGTAGCCCTCCGCGGCAATATTGATACCCGCGTAACCACCAACCAGAGTGTGGGTGGTGATGTCCTGCTCGCAGGTGAAAGTAATCACTCTGCCATGAGCGATGTAGAGGCTGAAGGTGCCAGCAAGACGATTTCTGCCGGTAATGGAAATATCATCCTTATGCCACTTAGTGAGGTGTTACAAAACAGCAGTAATTCCTTCCAGATGATTCTCGGTACAACCGGTCGTGTATCTGTTGCCCCGGCAAGCGGAAAATCTTTCTGGGCGGGCCAGACCCGTACTTACAATGGCTCGATGAGCGGCTCCACGTTCAACGGCAGCAGTGCCCTGGCAGGTGTTCAGATTCTGAATATGGCCAGCCTCGGCGGACTGGAAATTGGCACATACAGCGGTACAGGTGCTTCAGGCGATTCGCCCTACTCCAATGGTAACGTCAAAGGTATGACGATAAGTGCGGCCTTCGCCGTCAGTGGTCCGATTACCATGTACGGTGGAAGTCTGGCCATAAACGGAGCTCTTTCAACAACCGCTCCCGGCGGACATATCAGTCTGACTGCCACGGGAGATATTATTCAGT
>JBEGNB010000352.1:0-10485 GCA_041182785.1 Bacteroidota bacterium | reverse complement strand
TCTACAACCCGACAGGATCAACGGATCCGGAAACGGTGCAGAAGGCAGAAGCAATTGCGAATGCCAAAACCCACGACTTCGTGGCCATGGTATATCTGCTTCCCATGTTCGGGGGTATGATTGCCGACTGGTTCTGGGGCAAATACAAGACTATATTCAGGCTCTCCCTCGTATATGCTATAGGTAGTGTGCTCGTTGCCCTTTCTGTAAACAATGAAATGATGTTCACCACGGCACTGATGATTATCGCCGTGGGTGCGGGCGGTATCAAACCCTGTGTGTCGGCAAACGTGGGTGATCAGTTCGATGAAAGCAACTCCAGCCTGATATCCAGAGCTTTTGATCTTTTTTATGCCTCTATCAATCTCGGTTCTGTCTTTTCCATCCTGCTCATTCCGTACCTTAAATCAGCTTATGGCCCGGCCGTGGCGTTTGGCGTACCAGCTATCGCTATGCTGGTAGCTGTATTCTTCTTTTGGGCAGGAAAAAGCAAATACAGAAAACTACCTGCTCCGACCTATGATTCCAACAGGATGATCATCTTCGCCACCGCATTCCTGTCGCTGGTGGTGAGCTATATCTATTTTGACAAGATGCAACATGCCGGTATCGGACCCGTGCTGGGCGCATGGCTGGTAATTGTTATCGCGCTGGCATTTATTTTCAAAAAGCAATGGTTTGCCAAACCCGGCAACTTCATAGGTATCAATCTGTACGCACTTACCAACGGAGGCTTCAAGGCCGCTGCCAGCGAGTACGGCGAAGAAACTATAGATGGCATCAAGGCTGTATGGCGCGTACTGTCTGTATTCGCCTTTATTCCTGTTTTCTGGGCGCTTTGGGATCAAAGCCAGTCGGAGTGGGTGGTTCAGGCATCCAAAATGAACCTGAACTGGCTCGGTATCGAATGGAAGGCTGAACAGATTTCTTTCGTGAATGCTGCATTCATCCTGCTTTTCATTCCTCTCTTCTCCTATGTCATCTTCCCGGCCGTCAATAAAATGGGCATTCAGGTAACCCCGCTGCGTAAAATCGGAGCAGGTTTTGTGCTCACTGCACTGTCTTTCGTGATAGTTGCCATCATTCAGGGCTGGATTGACGCAGGCGAAACGCCCAATATCAGCTGGCAGATTCTCGCTTTTGTCGTTCTGACAGCCGGTGAGGTACTTATCTCCATCACCGGACTCGAATATGCCTATACACAGGCACCACCTTCCATGAAGTCAACCATCATGGCCTGCTGGCTGATCACGGTTACACTGGGCAACGTACTGGTTTCTGTTATCCAGACGAATATCAGTAACGGAGGCTTCTTCGCTCAGTTCCATGGCGCCGGATTCTTCTGGCTGTTCACCGGTATCTGTGCTGCCACGGCGGTACTGTTCATGCTGGTTTCTCCGCTCATCAAGGAAAAATCTTACATCAATCGCTAATAACAGTCTTTTCCGACACAAAGAGAATGGTTATCCCGGACTGGTTCCGTGATAACCATTTCTTTTATCACCTCAATGAATCACTATTAATCCGGAGGTAAGCAACTGGCCCGGGCTCACTATTCTGACGGTATAAAACCCGCTGCTCAATTTACTTACATCCAGTAATCTTCCGGGATTCCTGACAGCATACTCAACTATGCCGGACGGGTTTACTACCTCCAGATATTCAGGCTCAGCTTCCGTTTCAATTTGTACCATTCCGGAAGCCGGGTTGGGTGTCAGGGTCATTGTCTGCCGATTTTCAGCCTCGGTTGCCGAGACGGCAGGAATATCAAAGCAATCGCTTTTGCCTCTGATTAACAATAAGTTACACCCCGGAAAATCAAACTGCAAAGGATGGAAAATCTGATTTCCCCACTGTTCGGGGCCGTGTATGTCATACAGCATACTGATGTCGCCCGTATTTGGATGAAAATGAAATACATCGTAGGGTATCAGTGCCTCGCAGGGCTGATTCTGGTGCTGATGGATTGTCTGAACCAGCTGATTGTCCCCGTCCGTATCAAGTGTCCACAAAAAGTGGCCGGATTCATTCAGTGATATCGGCGACTGCCCGCTGGCAGTGATAGAAGTACCAACACTGCAAAAGGAATAATAGCCAATTTTCCCGTTTCTCACATCAAACCCCTTACCCCTGGGCTGACTGCCTTCAAACTCCAGCCTGTTGAACCAGTCCATTGAACCGTCCTTTTTAAGCTTCATTACAAACGGATCGGATTCATCGTCGCCGAAAACAGGATCGCTGTACCACACTCCGTTGACAATGACTCCCCCGTAAAAATTTCCACACACATATATATTACCTTCCTCATCCAGCCGTATGGCATCTGCGGTAATTCCATCGCTCAACCCGGGATCGTCAAAGTAGGTAGCCGGACCGAACAGTACCGACATCACGCCATCCGGAGATATTTTTCTGACTGTCAGATGCAGGTTGTCAACGCTGTAAATTTCTCCGTCGGCACCAGTTACGATATCAGCAAACCCCTGGGTATTCCAGTCCCACGGAACAGTCCACAAAACATGTCCACTCTGGCTGATTTTCGAGATTCCGATAGCACCCATCAGCAGGATATTCCCCTGACTGTCAAGCTCAATATCAATATTATTCGTCGCGTACCAGTCCGGAACGGTAGTATTCCATATCAATCGGCCGTATTTGTCGTACTTCATCAGCACAATGGCTGCCGAGAGTTCGCTGCCTCCGGGTGTAAGTTCGTGGCGCCTGCCATCCGTCGAGTAAATATCTACCCGGCTGAATGCATCACTGTGATAGTAGGCAGCATATATGTTTCCATCCTGATCTGTCCTGACAGCTGTAACATCTGCAAATACGGATTCGTGCTCCACATAGGTCATCCACTGCGGAACGCCCTGCGGGTTCATCTTCACCAGATAATGACGCAAGCGATCGAAGGAGAACGGGTAACTGGCACTCAATGTATCCCCACGGCCCGAAAACACACGAATTTCCGGGGTATAGTCAACCTTTATCATCATAACCAGATTATCCTCATTGTCAACCGCAGAAGCGTTGGGTATGATAAAGCCTAACCCGAATACCAGCTGGGTTGCCCGGCAGTCTTCATTCGGTTGCGCAGGCACAGGTACGTGCAGCGCACGTGTGAGGGTATCGGCGCATCCATCCGGAGAATCAAGTATCAAATCAACGCGATAACTTCCCGGCTGGTCAAAGACGAAGGGCGGCGGCGGGTTTCCGGTGATTTCCTGCGTACCCTGAGATCCGGCAATCAGCCAGCGGTAGCTTCCGGACAGGGCAACGGAGTTGTCCAGCGGGACAATAGTCTGCCCGATTTCCGGATTCAGCGTGGAAAAGGTGAAATAAGCCTCCGGCGTTGGTCTTACTGCTACAGATTCTGTATGCACAAGATCGAAATAACACCAGTTTTCAGAATCTACCACCTTGATACCATACAGTACGGTATCTGCTGGTTTCTGACCTGAAAAAACAAGGGGACCGCCATCAGCCGAGTATAAGTTGTCCGTGCTCCCATCAGTCACCAGTCCGTAATAAACGTCGGATTCTGTTTCGCTTAAAACAATGTCAATTGCTTCCCCGGCACAAATATTATTGTCGGACACGCTGAATGGCAAATCCAGATCGGGCACCGGATGATAGGCAACAGGGACGGGCACGTCCAGGCTGTCGGTACCGCACTCGGTGGTGCGGATGGCCCTTACAAACAGTGAAACTCCCGGATTACCCGGGTTCCAGGTGTAGTAAAGTGCACTGCCGTTTCCTGTTTGACCGGCACCCACCGGCGACTGATTTGCGTAGAGCTGATAGAATGTCTCAAAATTACCGGGGCCTGGCACTGTTATCTGGACGGGAGTGCCTACACAATAGTTCTGATTCCCTGAAGTCGGCACAAAGGGGTAAGGAGCCGGTTCTTCACGGATATAACCCGACCATACTGCCGTATCCGTGTAAAATCCGTTGTAGGCAACCAGTAGAATAGAATCTGTTCGATCCGGTTCGGGGAAAGCATACGACAGTTCAAAATCATTTCCCAGTATCTGCCCCCGTCGCAACCAGGTAAAAGAATACACCGGGTTACTCTGGTTTTCAAATTCAACCGGTTCATAGGGGCACAAGGCGGAAGATACCTTTAGATTGAACCGGGCAACCGGCCATGCCGGTCCTCCGCGGTTCTCCAGCAACCACAAGTTACCGTCATCACCAACCACGCATCCCTTGTCGCCAATAAAAGACGCATTATGGAACCAGATACCGCCCGGATATTGATAATATTCCCAGTAGGTACCACCCGACTCCGAGCGTATAGCACCAGCGCTTGTGAAAATCATGATTTCAGAGGCTGAAAAAAGCGAAACAGCTTCTGCGGATGATACCGAAACAATCTGTAACCAGGTGTTGCCGCCATCGGTAGTTCTCACAACAGGCCCGTTATCGGATATAGCAAAACCGTTTGATGCATCCCACATGGCGATATCTCTCCAGTAAGCTGTATTCTGATAAACTTTCGTCCAGGTGTTGCCACCGTTTGTTGTCCGGAGGATACCCTCGTCACCCACCGCAAAGCCTGTCGTAACCGAAACGAAATCAACACTGTGCAGGTGCCAGTTAACTCCTGAAGACTGCGGGAGCCAGTTCACCCCTCCGTTTTGGGTCTTCAGGATACGCCCGTTGCTGCCAACAGCATAGCCTACAGATGCTGAAGGAAAATCCATGTCATCGAGCCGGCGGGGCCAGTCTCCGTCATTATTGGAGCTCACCAGCGTCCAGTTGGCGCCGCCATTGGTGGTCCGGAAAATACATTCCGTATTGGAAAGATAAATAGAGCCGGTAGCTACCCCGGTATTGTTGTCAAAAAAATGTACGTCAAGAAAAGTGCTGGCCAGAATATCCACTCCGTTCTGGTCCTTCAGATCCAGTACCGACCAGCTGGCTCCCCCGTTCTGTGTCTTCACCAGCGCCGCTCCGGCACAAAAAATTGTATTATTATTCAGATATTGAACAGCATACAGGTCGTATCCGGTTACATTCTGAGAGTACCACTGACCAGAAGCGGTAGACGTGTTCAAAATACAAGCGAGAAACAAGCAACCAGAGGACACTATTCCTGCCACTGAAAATTTGGACTTCATGAAGGAGATTTATTACCACGTGAAAAAATAACTCAAAATAACTCCGGCAAAATAGAGAAAAATCCAGCGGGCGCTCATTTCTTCCGATATCTAGCCTGACGATCGTTACCCTCCCTGACCAGAAGTCCCTCCTCAACGCCGCTTCTCAAATCCCTGGTCGCTGTTGCCGTTGATATACCGGGAAATACCCTAAAGTAGTCTTTTCTGGTGAATTCGCCGCTGTCAAGTTGATGATACGGGGAGTCCCTTCGTAATATTTATGTATCATGATGCCATCATTTGATCGCATCAAAGGTGTAAAAAAAAGTTATAACAACAAATTTTTAGATCATATTCAGATTATGTTATTTCTCCAGTGTTCGAGGCTTGGCACCAGGGACGCAAAAAAATTAATTTTAATTTTATTATAATAACCGTACTTTGTACATTGAAACACGTGCAATTCAAACGACATCAAAATTAAAAGCCGGAAATGACGAAATTAAATTCCATAAATTTCTCGAAAAGCCAAAATTTGAAATTTTACCAAACTCTGAATAACCGGATTGAAAGCTATTTTCGTGAACGGAACCTGTCCAGATATGCCAGTATTGGCCTTATTGTCAAATCGTTCGTATTAATGACGGCTTATCTGGGTCCACTCGCCATTCTTGCCATTATGCAGCCATCACTCCCGGTTTCACTCCTGCTGTGGGTAATCATGGGTGTCGGAATGGCCGGGGTGGGCATGTGTATCATGCACGATGCCAACCACGGTGCCTGGTCGAAAAACCAGCGGGTCAACGACTTTGTAGGATACTCCCTGCTACTTTTGGGTGGATCCGTTGAAACCTGGAAAATGCAGCACAATTTTCTTCACCACACATTCACCAATGTCACACACTTCGATGATGATATTTCCAGCAAGCCGGGACTCCGCCTTTCTCCGCATACTCCGCTGAAAAAGGCTCACAAATCCCAGTTCCTGCATGCCATTTTCATCTATAGTCTGATGACGCTTTACTGGGTAACTGCCAAGGATTTCCTGCAGGTGGCCCGTTATTCCAAAACAGGAGTAAGCAAACTGAGCAAGGCACAAACCCGACTGCTTTTTTTTAAAACTTTGCTTATCAAGGTATTTTACTTCTCCATTTTCATCGGAATTCCTCTGATGGCAGGTTTGCCTCCACTGCAGGTTTTCGCCGGATTTGTTCTTATGCACCTGGTCGGAGGAGTTATCCTGTCTGTTACCTTTCAGCTCGCCCACTCGGTGGAAGAAACTGACTACCCGCTGCCTGACAGCGCCGGCGTACTCGAACACGACTGGGCAGTGCATCAGTTACACACCACGGTCAATTTTTCACCAAAAAACAGATTCCTGACCTGGTATATGGGCGGACTCAATTTTCAGGTGGAACACCATCTTTTTCCGAAAATCAGTCATGTACACTACCCGAAAATTGCCCGGATTGTACGCGATACAGCCAGCGAATTCAATATTCCGTACCTTGAGCATCGCTCTTTTGTACACGCGCTGCGCTCACACTTCAGTCACCTGAAAACACTGGGCCACGTGCCCGCTATTGACGATATAATGGGTTGAAAATGACCGATAAATTGATTTTCCCAACAATTCCGTCGGCAGAGTATCCCACTGCGGAACGCTGCCACATTATCGAAATTCTGAATCTTCCTTCAGTACCCGAAGCCTCGCTCGCACAGGCACGCGTGGAACCGGGGGTTTGTACCGCCAATCACCTGCTGAAAGCCACTGCAGAATGGTATTACATCCTGAGTGGCAGCGGCGACGTGTATATTGACAATCAAATGGCTGGAACTGTATCGGCCGGTGATACCGTGCGTATCCCGGCCGATACACCACAATATATATGCAATACAGGCCAGAGCGACCTGATTTTTCTGTGCTACTGTACACCCCCGTTTTCTCCGGAAGCCTATGTTGATTTGAGCAGTTCTGATTAAAATAACAAGAACTATACTCGCCTGTACATGAAATAATATTTATCATTGAGCCTTGAAAAGCGATCAATATTTCTGTTTCATGACAAACGAAAAAAACAATCCGCACATCATCCGGGGATGGGCCTTTTTTGACTGGGCCAACTCGGCTTATGCACTGGTAATCACAGTAGCTATTTTTCCGGGCTATTTCCTGACACTGGCAGATGACTCTCTGGATATCTTCGGCATCCGGATGTCCGACAGTACCCTGTACGCCTGGAGCATTGCTTTCGCGTACCTGGTCATAGCCGCTGTTTCGCCGCTGTTGTCCGGCATTGCCGATTATGGAGGCCGGAAGAAGGAGTTTTTGCGCTTTTTCACGATTCTTGGTGCGCTGTCCTGTATGTCACTGACTCTGTTCCGCGACATGGACACCCTGTGGATCGGAGTAACAGGCTTCATACTCGCCACCATCGGTTTTGCCGGAGGAATTGTGTTCTACAACGCATTTCTGCCGCTTATTGTCACGGAGGACAGATATGATGAGGTCAGTGCCCAGGGTTTCAGCTACGGCTTTGTGGGAAGTGTTATCCTGCTGATTGTCAACCTGGTTGTCATCATGAATTACCAGTGGTTCGGTTTTAGCGATGCCCTGCACGCCATTCCCGTCGCATTTATCATGGTCGGATTGTGGTGGCTGGGATTCTCGCGGATTCCGCTCAAAAGACTGCCGGAAGATCATCCGCTCGGCAAAACGGACCACCTGCTGACGAGAGGATACCGGGAGTTGCGCAAAGCATGGAGTAACCTCAAAGCAGACAAAAATGCACTTACTTTCCTCGGTGCCTTTTTCTGTTTCAACGCGGGGGTACAGGCTGTACTATTTCTCGCGTCCACTTTTGCGGAGAAAGAACTGCACTTTTCGTCCTCCGGACTGATTTTCCTTGTACTGATTCTGCAGATAGTAGCCATAGGGGGCGCCACTCTCTTCGCGCGCGTGTCCGGGCGCAAGGGCAACAAGTACTCCCTGATGATTATGCTCGTAATCTGGACAATCATCTGTATTCTGGGCTACTTTGTGCAAACGGGTCTGGATTTCTACCTGCTTGCCGGCGCTGTGGGGCTCGTTATGGGCGGCATTCAGTCGCTTTCGAGAAGTACCTACGCCAAACTTTTACCTGAAAACACACCCGATACAGCCTCCTACTTCAGTTTTTACGATGTGATGGACAAGGTATCCACGGTTGCCGGAACATTTACATTTGGCATAGTGGAGCAACTCACGGGTGGTATGCGCAACAGTGTCATGGCGCTTGCCGTGTTCTTCGTAATCAGTCTGGCACTGCTGGCAGTGGTAAGAATACACAAAATGGTTTCTGTGCCGGTATCGCATGAATAACCGGAGGCTGCAATATTGCCCGTCGGGCTGGTGAAAGCCGTTATTTTCGCCAAATAACGAGTTTTTCACCAACCGGAAAGCCGGCCTCCGGTTATTCACAGGGTATTAAACGGATACTATCCGTTCATCAGCTCCTCAATCTCGTCTGCCTCGACAGGGATATTTTTGAACAGATCGTCGTTGCCGTCCACTGTGATGAGAACATCATTTTCAAGTCGGATACCCAGATTTTCCTCCGGAATATAAATACCGGGCTCGACAGTGAACAGGTTGCCGGCCTCAAAGGTGTGGTATCTGAACATGATATCATGAACATCGAGCCCCAGGTGGTGACTTGTTCCATGCATGAAGTACTTCTTGTATGCCGGCCAGTCCTTGTCCTGCTTGCTGATATCATCCTTGCTGATAAGACCCAGTCCGAGCAGTTCACTCTCCATGATTTTACCCACCTCCTTGTGATATTCCACGAAGGAAGTACCGGGTACCAGCATCTTTTTGGCCTCATTCATCACGCGAAGTACAGCGTTATAAACATCTTTCTGCCTTTTCGTGAAGCGGCCGTTCACCGGGATGGAGCGGGTCAGATCCGCGTTATAGTTGGCATATTCAGCACCGAAGTCCATGAGCAGCACATCGCCGTCGAGACACTGGTTTTTATTTTCAATATAGTGAAGCACACAGGCGTTCTTTCCAGAACCAATGATGGGCGTATAACCATGTCCGGTAGCGCGGTTACGCAGAAACTCATGGGTAATTTCGGCCTCCACTTCGTATTCCCAAACGCCCGGTTTCACAAATCCGAGCACGCGCCTGAATGCCTTTTCCGTAATATCAATAGCTTCCTGAGTGGCTTCTACTTCCCAGCGGCTCTTCACCGTCTGAAGACGCTTTAAAATGGGCTGTGCGCGGTGAATGGTGTGCGCAGGATAGCGATCGCGGATGCTGCGGGCATAGCGCAGGTCCCGGTACTCCACCGGAGAAAGAAAGCGGTCATTTTCATTCAGATTCAGGTAAATACCCTCTGAAATCAGTATCAGCTCGTTAATAACTGCCTCCGCCTCGTCGGCGAAGTAAACTTTTTTGATGCCGGACGCCTCGCGGGCCTCTTCCTTGGTATATTTGTGTCCTTCCCAGACGGCCAGGTGTTCATTGGTACGACGGATAATGAGTACCTCCTCGTGATCCTCGCGCGGGCACCCGGGGAAAAGCAGCAACATGGTTTCCTCCTGATCTATACCTGCCAGATAAAGGAGCCCGGCATTCTGGCGGAAAATATGATACTGATCTCCCGTACGGGGCATCATATCGTTGGAGTTAAAAATGGCCACGGTACCCGGCTGCATCTGTGCAGCAAAGCGCTGGCGATTATATTGATACATTTCCGGACTGATCGGTGTGTATTTCATAGCTGAAGAAGATTGAAAAGATAATTCGTGGGACAAATGAAAGAAGGTTTTCCGGAATGTTGGGTGATGTTCCTCCGTTTTTTCTACATTTGCACGCAGGCAGGGCACTTTCCGGCCTTTCAAGAGAAATTCCATCTCCTAACACATAATTCTAATCAAAATGAACGTTCCTGCGAACTGCAAGTACTCTGAAGATCACGAGTGGATCCGTATCGAAAGCGGTAATGTTGCCTACGTTGGCATCACCGACTACGCCCAGGGCGAACTGGGTGAACTGGTTTACATTGAAGTGGAAACTGTTGGCGAAACTATCAACGCCGGCGGAGTTTTCGGCACGGTGGAGGCTGTAAAAACGACATCCGATTTGTTCATGCCTGTGAATGCCAAAGTACTGGAATTCAACGATAAAGTAAGTGATTCCGGAGACCCGTCACTTGTAAACAGTGATCCTTACGGCGATGGCTGGCTGGTTAAAGTTGAAATCAGCGACCCGTCTGAACTCGGCAAACTGATGGATGCCGATCAGTACAAGGCGCATATCTCCTGATATTAATGGAAGTCAGTACACACCCAGCCTGATATGTCGGGAGTGTACTGGCTCCCCCATAAATAT